>NZ_JAAZQW010000009.1:36179-84360 GCF_012371415.1 Acinetobacter sp. A3 | reverse complement strand
CAGTCAAGTATTTCATTGCAAGTTTTTTTAAAATTTAATACCTAAATTGTATGTGTTTGACTATATTTGTCAATATAATTATTTGCTATCAATCACTCTCTCATTTCCTGCATGATTTTGTGTTGAGCTTGCGCTGAAACATTAGGATGATCTAAGAGGATATTCCATAAATAGCGATTCGAGCGCTCCAAATGAACTGGAAATTGCTGAAGTAAAGCCATTTGCACTTTAGCTGTTAAGTTTTGATTACCCACCAAAACAATAGCCTGATCATGCACTAGCTGAAGTTGAATTTCCTCACAAATAGAAACGTTTTTAGCCAGAAAACGTCTGACCACATTATTTTCTGCCAAAAGCGCACGTTGTGTATCCAAACCAATAGCAGGATGTTGCGCCAACAGCATTTTTATACTCGGTTCATGTACAGCGCGACCCTGCCAAGTGTCTTCATATTCAAGTAACTGCTGTTGGTCATGTGCTGACAGCTCATTTTGTTTGAGCAGATTCAATAATGCTGTACGTATGTGCTTAGATTGCATCGCATCACCTGAATTATTAGGAACTATAAAAAAGATTGCTTCAGTTTTCCCAAAAACCTGGCTCATCGTGATGTTTATTCTGCATGGCCATGTCCAAAGGACAATAAAAGAAAAGCACACCTTTAATCTTAGGTTTTCCCTGCTCGTCTTCCAAATGCCGACTTAATCGCTGATAGACAGGGTCGTTTTCATCATAAATCACATCTAAATACAGCTGTCCGTGATATGACTCAAAACTATATTCACTCGCCATTCCCGCCCAGAACTGATAAGAAATATCCTGCTCATCAAGCCAATTGATTAAATCTTGGCGTATCTGCCAATTTTTATAATCGTAATCAGGATATAATTCTCGATCAAAATCTACATACAAAACATCGCGTTGTTTTTCTCGTGCAATTTGATCAATATGCTTAATTAAAAATGGCATTGTTATTATTCCCAAAGTAATATTCATTATATAAATGGGCTGATCATATGCTTGTTCTTAGCAAGCCTTTTGCTCTGCCATGCTCAACCACACTGTGAGTATCTCACCCAAGTTGGACAGGTTGTGTCGTAGCTTTTGAAAAATAAAATGTATAAAGCGTAAGCTGTTAATTTTTAAAATTAAAAAAGTTTTCAATCTTTAAGCAGGATAAGTAAATACGCTCTCTAAACGCTCGACATCCATGGGCATACCGAGCCAATAGCCTTGTAATTGCTGACACCCCAAACGGGTTAAAATTTCAGCCTGTTGCTGATTTTCAACCCCTTCTGCTGTCACTGTTAGGCCTAATTTAATGGCCAATTGAATAATACTTTCTAAAATAACTTCTTCTTTGCTGTTTAAGGTTAAATCGTGAATGAATGCACGATCAATTTTAAGTTCATCCACAGGCAGTTTTTTCAAATACAAAAAGCTGGAATGGCCTGTACCAAAATCATCAATCGCCAATTGAATACCCATTTGACGTAAGCGTTCAAAACTACGAATACTCGACTCAATATGATGCATCGCAGTCGTTTCAGTCACTTCAATCATAAGATGCTGCGGTTGAATATTATAGCGCTTAAATAAATTTTCTAAGTTTGAAAACAGATGCTTATGCTCAAACTGCACTGCCGACAAGTTCACAGCCACTGGAAATAAAGATATTCCCGCCTTTTCCCAAGCCTGAATTTGTTTAAATGCTTCTTCAAGCGTCCAATAACCTATTTGAATAATTAGACCTGTTTTTTCAGCCCCTTTAATAAACATATTGGGCGTCAATAAACCATGCACAGGATGATACCAGCGAATTAATGCCTCAACCCCACAATTTTTGTGTTCCACTGCCGTAAATTTAGGTTGATAAAACAAGGTAAATTGTTGTTGTTCTACGGCTTTATATAAATCATTGATTAATTTACTTTGGCTTTTGGCTTCTAGTAACTCCAAATCATAACTAAATACCGAACTGGTATTTCGTCCCTGATATTTCGATGTCAGCATGGCTGCATCGGCATTCATTAAAATATCTTGCAAGTTGCTGCCATGTTCTGGGAACATCGCAATCCCAATACTGCCTGAAATATTAATTTCCTTGCCCGCGATTAAGAAACTTTGTTGGATCAGTTCCAAAACCTGTTCTGAAATTAAGGTCGCTTCTGCAATATCGGTATGCTCAATCACCAATAAAAATTCATCACCGCCAATTCTGAGCAATTGTGTTTTGTCACTCAAACGAGTTTGCACACGCTTGGACAATTGAATTAATAACTGATCACCTACATGATGCCCAAATACATCATTCACAGCTTTAAAACGGTCTAAATCAATGTATAAAAATGCAACTTTGCTACCTTTTTGACGATGCTCAGAAAAAAGTAATTGTGCATATTCAGCCAAATACAAACGATTTGGCAGTTTAGTTAGGTTATCTTTAACCGCCTGATTGGCTAGTTCACGATTTGCGATAGATAATTTACGGCTTTGCTCTTCTAAACGCTGTTCTAGCATCGCCACACCCAAGGCTGCTGCAAAAATTAGCCCTGTAATGGTCAAAACCAGCAAAAGTGCTTGATTTTGCTCCAATTGATCAGGTCTTAACTTGGGTAAGTTTTCTGTAGAGTGAAAATGCAATGCTTCCATGCCAATATAGTGCATGGCCACAATGCTCAGACTCATTAATACCGCAATTAAAATTTTATAATGTGCCTGACGTCTAATCCTGCATTTTGCTCTGAACATTAACCAGAAGGTGACAATAGCACCAATGATGGCGACCAAAATTGAAAGCAGCACAATCGTCGGGTCATAATGACTACGATAGCCTTCTACGACCACACCCATCATTCCCGTGTAATGCATACCCGCAATTCCTAAGCCCATCAACAGGCCACTCAGAATTAAGCGTGGTAAAGGTAAAGTCGATTTGGTGGTGAGCCAGACTGCAAAAGTAGAGGCAAGAAAAGCAATGAAAAAGGAAAGTGCGGTAAAACTCAGATTAAATTGATACGGCGCAGGAAAATGGCAGGCCAGCATACCCACAAAGTGCATACACCACACGGCTGCACCTAAAAGCACACCACTAATAAATAAAGCAATCGTTTTATTTTTTTGTTGCACATTCTGAAATAACAACTGCTCAATAGACACTGCAAAATAGCAGGCTAAAATTGAGATTGCTATTGAACCTATTACAAGGCTCAGATCATAGTGCACATGAACCATTATAGGCTTCCGTTTCGATCATCATTTATTGTTTTTACCTGACTCAATCCCATGCTCTCTGCTTAACAAAAAAAACATTAAAACTACTTTATTTACTTCTTGAATTACATAAAAACAAAACATTATCGCTAGAGTCTAATACAACTTGTTTCTGGTCAATAGCCAAAGTTACAATAAATATAGAACTTAGCTTTGCCTCATTAAATTTAAGCGCTGATATCAGTTTAAAACGTACTTAAAACCAGACAGCCATTGCTTTTGCAACATGCATAAAAAAACCAGCACATCATCAATCATGGGCTGGTTTTCTTTAAAACACGCTTAGATTAATACAAGTTTAATCTGCTTTTTGGGCGCCTGTTTGCAACATGGCATAGTCTTGTAAAACATGTGCCGCCTCAACAACAAATGCTTCTTCTTCAGGCAACGCTGGACGCTGTGCTGCTTTCATTTTTGCACGTGCTTCTGCCAAGGCATCAATAGAAGCCTGATAGCTTTCCCAGTTTGCAAATGGTTTGAGTCCTGTTTCCTGACGACGCTTGTTTTCAGCAGTCAAAGTTTGCTGCTCTAGTGCCATTAACTCGGCTCTGCGCTGCTCAATATCTAAGACAATACTTTTACGTTCTTCAGCTTGCTTCGCAATTTGCTTACGCTGTTCCAAATATTTAAATTGTGGATCTAGCGTGACACGTTGCTGTGACAATTGACTTAATTTGGTGATATAAGGCTGTACTGAGCCTTCACGCTTAAATGGCGCAGTTGGAATGGTATCCCATTTCAATGCATTTTTAGCTTTACGCTCACCAAACTCTTCATTGTAAATATCCACCAGTTTAATGTCTGGAATCACCCCTTTATTTTGGGTACTGCCACCTGTAATTCGGTAGAATTTACGCTGTGTTAAAGTCGCTTGCCCATAAGCTAAAGTGTCTAGTTGCACTTGTGCCGTGCCTTTACCCGTGGTGGTGCTGCCAATCACAATCCCGCGCTGGTAATCCTGAATAGCGGCAGAATAAATTTCACTAGCAGAGGCTGAAGCTAAGTTAATCATCACCGCCAATGGGCCTGCATAAGTCTGTGCACCGCCATCGTCATCTTCAAACACGCTGACATTGCCATTGCCATCACGAATTTGCACCACAGGGCCTGACTTAATCACTTGCCCGAGCATACGTGCCACTTCTTCAAGTGAGCCGCCTGGGTTATTGCGCAAATCTACAATAATGCCTGCCACATTTTTTGCAGCCAGCGTTTTCAGTGCATTGTTGGTATCTTCAGAAACTGAGCGATATTCATTACCCGCACGGCGTGCACGATAGTTCAAATAGAAAGATGGAATTTCAATCACACCGTAAGTATAAGTTTGACCATCACGTTGGATGTCAATAGTACGCGAACGAACTCCTGCATCCTCTTCCTGAATGACATCACGCACAATGGTCACATTACGTGCCTGATTCATGGCAGCACCAGCCCCAAGTAAACGCACGGTCACTTTAGTGCCACGTTTACCACGAATCAAACCGACAATTTCATTACTTGGCCAACCGACCACATCCACCATTTTTTCGCCATCTTGCGCCACACCAATAATGCGGTCACCCGATTTCACCTGTCCTGTTTTACTGGCAGGGCCACCCTCAACAATGGTTTCAATTTTGGTGTAATCTTCATTGCCTCGTTCAGGACGAATCGACACCCCAATCCCTTCCAACTGTAAAGTCGTTTGACGGTTTAGCTCCATCGCATCGACTGGTGGGAAGTAGTTACTGTGCGGATCGTAAGTCAGCATCATCGCATTTAAAGTTTTGTCCAGTACATCATCACTCTTTAAACGATTCATGCGCTCTAACTGACGTGTATAACGTTTGGTTAGCGTTTGCACTGGAGTCAAATCTTCAGGACTAGCCAAATCTTGCCCATTGGTCAACTCAGGATTGTCTTTAATGGCTTTTTGTTTTGCCAGTTCTTCTTCTTTGCTGATGGTGAGGTTAATCAGCTGAGATACCAGCATTTTTTGCCAGTGCGCACGCATTTCTGCTTCTGTTTTAAAGAACGGTGCTTTTTCTCGATCTGTTTCAATACTGACATTTGGCTGTTTTAAATTTTGTGGTTTTTTCAGCTCTGCCAACATGAAATTATAAAACTGTTTTAAACGCTCACGGTACTGCGTATGAATTTGATACGGCCCAGCCAAATTACCCGCTTTTAAGGATGCACCAAAAGTTGCCGCATACTGTTTACGGTACTGTTCAACTTCCTTTGCCAAAAACAAGGTGTGGTCTGGGTCTAGACTGTCGATATAAAAATCAAAAATACGCTGAGATGTAGACGCATCCAAACGCTGATTTAAATAATGCTGACGATCGACCAAGGTCGCCAATTGACGCGAAACCAAAGCTTGTTCCTGCGTCGGCACAATACTGTTGGCCACTGCAGCGGTGTTATTGGCTGCAATCGCTTCATTAATGGCGTGAGAAAAGAAAAAACCGCCAGTTGCAATAGCAACCGCACAAGCGATGGTTTGAAGTTTCATAAAAATATTTACGTCCTTGGTTTTTGACCAATCTCTGCTTTTCAATGCGAATCGAGCAGATTCAAAATCTTATATAACTTAATTAGGTTCTGTCGTGTAGTTTTATCATAATCTGTACTGTCAAAATGTAGCAAATCATTGCAGAATTCGGGTATTGTTTTTTTATTGATAAAAATCGAATACGGACACCCACTATGATTGGCGCATTGATGCTCGACATTGCAGGTACAGAGCTTACCCAAGAAGATATTGAACTATTACGCGCTCCGCAAGTCGGTGGCGTAATTTTATTTGCCCGAAATATCCAGTCACCTGCTCAAGTTCGTGCCTTAACCGATCACATGCGCCAAGTCCGTCCAGATATTTTAATTGCAGTGGATCAGGAAGGTGGCCGAGTTCAACGCTTGAAACAAGGTTTTACCTTATTGCCTGCTATGGGTAGATTTGGTGAACTGTACCAGACTGAACCAGAACGTGCGCTGAAACTTGCCGAAGAGTGTGGCTGGTTAATGGCCACCGAGGTGCTGGCTGTAGGTATTGATTTTAGTTTTGCACCCGTCTTGGATTTAAATGACATCAGCGATGTGATTGGCGATCGTGCTTTTGCTCAACAACCTGCCGACATTATTGCTTTGGCAGATGCCTTTTTACGCGGAATGCACCGTGCAGGTATGGCTACCACAGGCAAGCACTTTCCTGGACATGGTTCGGTTAAAGCGGATTCTCACGTGGCAGCCGCCATCGATTCACGTACCTTTGCAGAAATTCAGCAGCATGACCTGCAAACCTTTATCCAGTTGCAAAATCAGCTAGATGCCTTAATGCCTGCACATGTGATTTATGATCAAGTCGACCCAAACCCTGCTGGTTTTTCTGAATTTTGGTTACAACAAGTCTTGCGTCAAGATATGGGTTACGATGGCGTACTCTTTTCAGATGATTTAAGCATGCAAGCAGCCTGTGTTGCAGGCGATGCCGATGCCCGTTTGCGTGCAGCCTTAGCTGCAGGCTGTGATATGGGCTTGGTCTGCAACAACCGTGCAGCGCAACAACTGGCTTTAAATGCGATTACGGATTTTCCTTTGCCTAATCAAGCTCGATTGGAACGTATGCGTGGCAAAATTCCTGCCCTAAACACAGTTGAGTTGCGTGAAACCCTCGACTTGGGTGATGAATGGCGTACAGTGCGTGATCGCATCTTAACCTTTAAAGAACAAAGTACAGCCTTATTGGCAGCGCAAGCCAGTCGAGACCCAACCGCTTATACAATTTAGATAAGCAGTACAAATAGTGCAGTTAAACCAAACTCAACCTGCACTTCATTTGAGAATCTGAGTATTACTTTTACGATAAAGAGACACGACAGCGTGTCTCTTTTTGATTATGATAAAATTTCTCATATTTTCAGCATAGCTTACATTCAGGATTTTGACCTGAATTTATTTCTAAATAGCTGTGAAACCACATGACCACCATATAAAAAATTAAGGTCCAAATTCGTATGACAAGAACTGTAATTTCTCAAGAAGATCACTCGCAGAGTTCAGATACTTCCCCTGTAGCACCACCGCTATCTAAGCATCGCCATATTTCTTTTACTGCACATTACACGGGTTATATCTGGTATCAAATGGGCATATCACACCCCGTATTTGCAACCCGAAAAGGCAAGTTTTTAGCCAAATTGGTGCATCCTCTAGAAAACTGGGCAGAACGTCATGTGGGCGGAAGTATGCGCAGCACACTCAAACAACGTCACCAAATGATTGATGCACATTTGAGCCAACTGATTCAGCAATATCCGCAACTACAAGTACTCGAAATTGCGTCTGGACTGTCGCCACGCAGTTGGAACTTCCGACAAAAATTTCCTGAATTGAATTACCGTGAATTAGATTTGCCAGATATGGCAAAAATTAAGACTCAAGCTTTGCAACAAATTAATCCCGATGTGCCTGAAGTGCTCACAGGTGACATTTTCAGTGAATCTTTCCAAGATATTTTTGAAAATTTTGACCACTCGCAGCCGTTGGTCATTATTAGTGAAGGCTTGATTAACTACTTTAACTTAGACATGCTGCAACAGCTATTACAAGGCATGTGTAACTACACCCAAGACTTTCCAGAACTGCATTATTTAACTGACATTTACCCTGAACCCGTTAAGAACAAATTGGCCAGTTTTATTTGGAGTTCGAGTCGCTTACTGAAATTTATGTCACGCAGTGCCTTCACTTTCCATTTTCAATCTCCACAGCAATTGTCACAGTTTTTTCAAAGTGCAGGTTTTGAGCAAGTCAAGGTACAACAGCCACAGTTATATTTTTCCAGCGCCCCGCTAGATAACTCAAATGAAGAACATTTGGGCGATCTAGTCTGGATGATTCATGCCTACAAAAAAAATAGCGTGGCTTAGCACGCTATTTTCATTCTTTCTTATTCAAGTAATTTCAGCTCTATGAACTCACAACATCCCTAGCAGGCATATTCTAAATTTTGGGCAAGTGCTTTTTGACGCGCTACATAACGCAACAAACGCTCTGCTACATCAAAACTACCATGCTTAAACAATGCACGCAGTTGCGACCCTTCACTTTCAAAAATCAAGCATTCTATACTAAAGCTGCCTTCTTCATCTTGTAGCTGCAAGGCCATATCCCGTTCAAATTGTGCTGCCTGTGCAGCCAACGTTGGATTTTCAAAATCAAGTAACACACCAAAGAAGTTTAAATCGACAATGTGCGTGGCAACATTCAAATCAGAATGACGATGCTGCAAATGACTATGCGGGTTCTGTATAGCAATGCGAGCCTCACCACGACGCTCCATAGTCAGAAGCTGCGCACGTGTCATGGGAATAATACCCTCTAATTCCTGTATAGATTCATCTCTTAAAAAGGTCGCAAATAAATTCATGGTTTCTTTGCGACGTTGTAATTGCGGCACATGATCTGCATTGGCAATCATGGCAAATTCCATATTTGGGCACTGTAAGGCAAAGTTGGCATTTTCATGTGGCAAGGTAAAACTGTCATATTGCCCACATGCCACCAGCACTTTACATTGAGGGATAGGCACATCAGTCAAGCGCAATAAACGGTTGCAGTTCACATCGTAGCGATCTTGCTCAGTGGCAGTAAAATCTGCCATTTGTCGGTAAAACAGACGCTTTGCGGTAGGCGACATACGGGTTTGTTCCATTTTGGCATGATTCACCAAGTACAAAATCACCGCCTGACCAAACTCATCCATGCGCTGTTCTTTCATTAAATGCAGCGATTCTTCAAGCAACATACGCCAACTTTTACGGGTCTTTTGCATCACCCCCATTAAAATCATGCGGTCAATCAATTCAGGGCGCTGATCTGCCAAACAGGACGCCACCACTGAACCGAGTGACATGCCCATCACCGAGACTTTGTCTAAACCGACTATATCCAACCAGTCACCCAGCATGTGCCCCAAGTCATGCAGTTCCAACGTTCCTGCAGACTCACCTGTTTCAACATTGGTCATTTGCTGATTAGCCCCCATAGAAGGCATATCAATTAAAATAATCGGGCCAGCACGAAATAGTTGCTCTACGCAGTATTTATAAGAATTAAAATTCTGGAATGCCCCGCCAACAATCACAATAGGAGTTAAATGAGCAGTTTCAGGCTGTGCAATCGCCATGTATTCCACTTTCCAGCCATTGATCCAAGTGGTGCGAGCGGGTTGTTTAAAACTGTGTTTATCGTAAATATCAAAAAAGCAGACATGAGACCCTGAGTCCTGTACGTCCGTGTCCATTTGGATCATGGAATTCATATTCCTTACCTCCATGCGCATTTTATTTTTATTGTGCAAGTGTTCGTAATGAACGATTGCCATCTTTACCGAAGTGGCATCCTGCTTATTGTTGTGAATGACATCATTGTCTTATCGCATCATTCTATACAGGTGCTGATTTTATACGCAACAATTTCCATGACCGCTCATCTACTTTTAAAGATGAATAGATTACAAAATATTTAAAGATTGAACAATTTAGTCAATTTTCCGCCTAGATGCTTCATTGTATAGGCACAGACTGTTAATATCAGATAGAAATTTCTAAGTGATCAAACCGCTATGCAAGAGTCTATTGAACAATATATGCAAACGGTAGGACAACAAGCACGCCAAGCCTCTCGTGTCTTAGCAAGCGCTTCTACCCAATCTAAAAACAATGCGTTATCGGCTATTTATACGGCATTGGAAAATAGCGAGTCTGCTATTTTAGCTGCCAACCAAATTGATATGACCAAAGGTCGTAACAATAACTTGGATAGCGCACTGCTAGATCGCTTAGAACTCAACCCCGCACGTTTTAAAGGTATGTTACAAGGCCTGAAAGATGTGATTGGCTTAATGGACCCTATTGGTGAAATTACCGATATGGCCTATCGCCCATCTGGTATTCAACTAGGCAAAATGCGTGTGCCACTGGGTGTGGTAGGCATGATTTACGAATCACGTCCGAACGTGACCCTTGAAGCTGCATCTTTGGCTTTAAAATCAGGCAATGCCATTATTTTACGTGGTGGTTCTGAAGCATTGGAATCCAATCAAGCCATTGCAACTGCGATTCAACACGGTTTAAAAGCTTCAGGTTTGCCAGAAACTTCGGTGCAAGTGATTAACACTTCAGACCGTGCTGCAGTCGGGCAACTGATTACCATGTCTGAATATGTGGATGTAATTGTGCCACGTGGCGGTAAAAGTCTGATTGAACGCATCAGCAATGAAGCACGTATACCAGTGATTAAACATTTAGATGGTAACTGTCACGTATTTGTAGAAGCACAGGCTGACTTGCAAAAAGCGCTACCAATTGCACTGAATGCCAAAACGCACCGTTATGGCGTGTGTAATGCTATGGAAACCTTGTTGGTCGATGAGCGAGTTGCTGAGCAATTTCTACCTCGCATTGCAGAACTGTATGCAGAGAAACAAGTCGAATTACGCGGCTGCCCTGCAACCCAAAAGATTTTAGGCACGACTGTCAAAACTGCCACAGAAGAAGACTGGTACACCGAATATCTAGGTCCAATTTTGGCGGTTAAAGTGGTTTCAGGCATAGATGAAGCGATTGAACATATTAATAAATATGGTTCACATCATACCGATGCGATTATTACTGAAAACTTTAGCTTGGCGCGCCAGTTCCTTGCTGCGGTCGATTCAAGCTCAGTCATGATCAATGCATCTACTCGTTTTGCCGATGGTTTTGAATATGGCCTTGGTGCTGAAATTGGTATTTCAACCGACAAAATCCATACTCGTGGCCCTGTGGGCTTAGAAGGCCTAACCTCACAAAAATGGGTAGTCTTTGGTGATGGTCAAATTCGCCAATAAAATCCATCTGTAATTTTGCAACATTCAAATGTAATGTTCAGTTTCACATGAAGCTGAACATTACCCGACTACCCGCTTTGGACACAGTTCCACTACACACTTTCAAATTACACTCGCCTAAAATTTAAAAATTGATGATTAGAAAAAATCAGTAAAAAGAGTGACCTTGCTTATGTTTTATTACTTAATAATTAGTACTTTTGCCTTGGCACTTTTAGTGTCATTTGTGGTGATGCGTATATTCTCTGGCTCCATTAATGCTATTTTGGCACGTATCATTCACGACCCTATCCATGAAGCATGGGCAAAATACACCAAGTTTGCAGGCATGGTGGTGGGTACATCATCAGGCATTCGTATTTACGATATGGAAAAATACATCACGCCGCTGACCTATGCCGAGAATGATAAAAAAATTGTAATAGAACTGACTCAGGAGCGCTGGGTACTAGAAATTTACCGCACCATTATTGAAACCTTGCAAGGTTTGGCGTGGATGATGCTGGTGTTTTTTATGGTGGCATTGATTGCTTATGTGATTGTCCGCTGGTCGGAAATTAAGTACGCAGCTAAATCCAAATAAACCGAATTCAAATTAAGAAATAATTTAAAACAGTTTGCCACTCGTCTAGGCAATGAAGTGTGCTATGTTAAGAGAATACAACAGGAATTAAGCAGAAAAATTGACCGTTATTTCATGAATAAATGAAAGTTTCGGACTGATAAATTTTAATTATTTATGATTTCATGGTCGATAATGCTTAAGTCTAATCTCCTAAAGTCTATCTAGGAGCAACAAAAAACCCATGATAAAACATACATACTGATCAAGATTGCAGCGCAACACATTGCCATTTGCCATCCTTGTCGCGCAGCTTGATTCACTAGGGATAACTTCAATTAGAATTCGGGTACATAAACGTGACTACATCAGTATTAGTGATTAACTGCGGATCTTCTTCTATTAAATATGCACTCGTGTCTGAGCGCCGCGAAGATCGTATTTTTGGTTTGGCAGAAAATCTAGGTTCTGCTGATGCACGCATTAAAGGTGTTACCGTCGGTGGTGAACCTCTCGAACTTTCTATTCCACATGCTGACCACGAAAAAGCATTGGAAACAATTTTAGGCCGCTTGTCTCAATATAAGCCTCAAGCTATTGGTCACCGCGTTGTACACGGCGGTACTTTGACCAAAGCAGAATTATTAACAGAAGAAATTGTTCAACGTATTCGTGAAGCAACTCCGCTTGCTCCGTTACATAACCCAGCACACTTGGTGGGTATTGAAGCAACGATGCGTTTGTTCCCAGAGCTTCCGCAAGTTGCTGTATTTGATACTGCATTCCACCAAACTATGCCTGCACACGCTTACCGTTATGCAGTACCTAAATTCTTATATACTGACCACAACGTACGTCGTTATGGCTTCCACGGTACAAGCCATGCGTATGTTTCAGAGCGTGGTTCAGAATTGGCTGGCAGCTTTAAACAAGGCGGCTGGTTAACAGCTCACTTAGGTAACGGTAGCTCAACTTGTGCGATTTGGAATGGTCAAAGTGTAGATACATCTATGGGCTTAACCCCACTTGAAGGTTTGGTAATGGGTACCCGTAGTGGTGATGTAGATCCAAGCTTACACAGCTTCCTTGCAAGCAACTTGGGTTGGGACATCTACAAAATTGACAAGATGCTAAACAGCCAAAGTGGTTTACTCGGCTTGTCAGGTTTATCGAACGACATGCGTACTTTAATTGAAGCATCTGAACAAGGTAATGAAGATGCAACGCTTGCTATTGAAGTGTTCTGCTACCGTTTAGCTAAATCTTTAGCTGCGCTTAGCTGTGGTCTACCACGCTTAGACGGCTTGTTCTTCACTGGTGGTATTGGTGAAAACTCTGCTTATATCCGTGAAAAAACAGTATCTTACTTACCGCACTTCGGTTTTAACTTCAGCAAAGAGCGTAACGACAACTTAAAACGTGGTACTGAAGGTCGTATCGATGCTGGTACTGGCCCACAAATTTGGGTTGTACCAACTGACGAAGAAGGTCGTATCGCTAAAGAAACTGCGCACGTTGCTGAGGAGCTAAAGTCAGCTGGAAAAAAGTCTGAATGTGATGCTGCGATTGCTTAAGCAATCGTAGTATCTGGTGTGCCTTCAATAAATTCCTAAATGATTTAGAAAAAACTATGAAAACAATACTTTTGGTTCCTACTGAAATTGGTGTTGGCTTAACATCAGCATGTCTAGGTTTAATTTACGCTTTGGAATGCCAAGGCGTAAAAGCAGGCTTTTTAAAGCCTTTCTCGCAAGAATTACAGCCAGAAGCAGACCGCACTACAGCGTTGTATCGTCATTTATTCAAGCATGAAACTGTTGAGCCGATTGCTTATAGCACGCTGACTGAACGCTTAAAAAATGATGAAAACGACGAATTGCTCGAAGATGCAGTACGTTTACATCGTGAAATTTCTAAGCACCATGATGTGATTATTGTTGAAGGCGTGTTGCCAAACGGACGCGATCCTTTTGCAACTGAACTGAATGCTACTTTGGCCAAAGCACTTGATGCAAAAGTCATTATTGTTAGCAATGCCGACATTAACAACGCTGCAAAAACAGCTGCCAAAGTAGACAACCAATTACGTTTCTTTGGTGGCGCAAGCTGCGAACGTACTGCGGGCGTATTATTCATGCGTACCAAAGGTTTGCCAGAAGATTCTGCACAAATTCCAGTTACACTTGATCCAAACTTACGTTTGATTAGCGACACCAACCAATTCGTTAGTGCGATTCAAACTACGCACCCAATGATTGGTAAAGACTGTATGCCTGTAATTGGTTTAGTACCATTCAGCAATACTTTAAGTGTGCCACGTATGTCTGACTTGGCTGCGCACATTTCTGCTGAATGGATTAGCCAAGGTGAAGCTGCGCAGCGCCGTGTTCTACACAGCAGCCTGATTGCATCAAACATCGAACATGAAATGCACAAGTTTGTTGCAGGCGAACTAATCATCAGTGGTTCTGACCGTGTAGATGTATTGCTTGCAAGTAGCTTAGCTAGCAGCAATGGTATTCCACTTGCAGGTTTAGTTTTAACTGAGCATCAAACACCAAGTGCGCAAGCTTTAGAATTCTGTCAAACGGCGATCAAAAATGGCTTGCCTATTTTACACACCAAATTGAGCACCTTTGACACTGCACAACAATTGTTAAATCTCAGCAATGAAATTCCTGTAGATGACACTGAGCGTGCTGAACAAGTTACTCGTTTTGTTGCGAGCCACATCAACGCTGACTGGTTAACGCAATTAATTAGCGATTCACACAAACCACGTTTATCGCCTTCTGCATTCCGTCACGAATTGGTGCAAAAATCAATTGCAGCGAAAAAACGTATTGTATTGCCTGAAGGTGATGAACCACGTACCGTTCAAGCTGCAGCAATTTGTCAATCACGTGGTATTGCCCACTGTATTCTATTGGCAAAACCTGAAGCTGTTGTAGATGTTGCCAAAGCACGTGGTATTGAACTTCCACACGATTTAGAAATCATTGATCCTGATTTGATCCGTGAAAACTATATCGAAAAAATGGTGGAAATGCGTAAAGGCAAACTCACTGAAGACCAAGCACGTGATCAGCTACAAGACACTGTAGTACTTGGTACCATGATGTTGGCACTTGATCAGGTCGATGGTTTAGTTTCAGGTGCAGTACACACCACTGCCAACACTGTTCGCCCTGCATTCCAGCTGATTAAAACTGCTCCAGACTACTCATTGGTATCTTCAGTATTCTTCATGTTGTTACCAGATGAAGTCTACGTGTACGGTGACTGTGCAATTAACCCAGACCCAGATGCGGAACAATTGGCTGAAATTGCAATCCAGTCTGCAGACTCTGCAAAAGCGTTTGGTATTGACCCACGCATTGCGATGATTTCTTATTCAACCGGTACTTCAGGTGCAGGTGCTGATGTAGAAAAAGTAGCGAAAGCGACTGAAATTGCGAAACAGCGTCGTCCTGATTTACTGATTGATGGCCCATTACAGTACGATGCAGCATCTGTTGAAAGTGTTGGTCGCTCTAAAGCACCTAACTCTGAAGTTGCAGGCCGTGCCAATGTGTTCATTTTCCCTGACCTGAACACTGGTAACACGACTTATAAAGCCGTACAACGTTCTGCGAATGTGGTAAGTGTTGGTCCAATGCTACAAGGTTTGAACAAACCAGTAAACGACTTGTCTCGTGGTGCATTGGTAGATGACATTGTGTTTACCATTGCATTGACTGCAATTCAAGCAGAGCAACAAGCTGCACAGTAATTCGTAAATTGAAGTTTTACAAACCACCTAATTGAAAAATTGGGTGGTTTTTTTATGGTTTTTCACGTTCCACGCTCAATTCACAATCATTGTTCCACATGATTATTTAGCATAACGAATATCAAAACTTCTGCGCCAACCACACCGTATGCCCTGCACAATCCTGATCTTCAGCCTGCATGTCCAATACCTTAAACCCATGTTGTGCTAACAATTGACGGTATTCTTCTTGCGATAAACTGGCATGATAGAGAGCCTCACCAAACATTTCCCCGATTGCCTCGCCTGCTGCTGGCCCACTTGTAAACATCAATACGGCATTGGGTTTAGACCACTTTGCAAATTGTGTAAACATGCCACGCTGGTCTTGTGGCGTTAAATGAAAAAAACTATCCCACGCCAAAATAGCATCAAAGCGCTGATTCAATTCTACAGAACGCATATCGGCTTCAATCCAACATTGTGATGGAAAATGTTCTCGTGCCATTTCCAGCATGGTGTCTGAACTATCCACACCTGTAAGCTGATGCCCATGTTGTAATAGATACGCTGCAATTGGACGGCCTGAACCACAACCTAAATCTAAAATTTTGGCCTGCGCAGGTAAATAACGCAGCAAACGATCCAGCCAGTTTTTCTCATATAGCACCTGACCACGTAAAGCCGTCCACGCTCGGGCATGCCTTTTATACATTGGGATAATCTGAGCCGCCAAAGCAGAGGAATCTGTCATCACATAACTTCAATATTGAGCAAATAGAGTTCTGAACATAGCGGAAAATTTAGCCTTAAAGAAGCAAAATCAGTGCATATCGCAATGTTTATTTTTGCTTGATCTTTCATCAATCTCCCACAGCCCATGTGCGATATTAAACTTTCGCCCAAAGCTTGATCAAAGTGCCCACAACGGCCACATTTTGTCTTATAATTTAGTCCGCTAGCTATCCGCCCGCTCAAGAGATTTTTGATATGACAACTATTATCAAGCAAGATGACTTGATCACTTCGATCAAAGACGCGCTTCAGTTTATTTCCTACTATCATCCACAAGACTTCATCCAAGCGATGAGCCGTGCTTATGATCGTGAAGAAAACAAAGCTGCGAAAGATGCGATTGCACAGATCTTAATTAACTCACGTATGTGTGCAGAAGGCCATCGTCCAATCTGTCAAGATACTGGTATCGTAAACGTATTCCTTGAAGTGGGCTTAGACGTTAAATTTGATTTAACCATGAGCTTAGATGATGCGATTAACGAAGGTGTACGTCAGGGTTACCTAGAAAACTCAAACGTGCTTCGTGCATCTGTATTGGCTGATCCTGCATTTGGTCGTAAAAACACCAAAGACAACACCCCAGCAGTCATTCACTACAAACTCGTTCCGGGTAACAAAGTTGATATTACGGTTGCTGCTAAAGGTGGCGGTTCAGAAAACAAATCTAAATTGGCCATGCTAAATCCATCTGACTCAATTGTAGACTGGGTACTTAAAACTGTTCCGACCATGGGTGCAGGCTGGTGTCCACCAGGTATGTTGGGTATTGGTATTGGTGGTACTGCTGAAAAAGCCATGATGCTTGCAAAAGAAGCACTCATGGAAGAAATCAACATGGACGAATTATTGCGTCGTGGCCCACAAAACAAAATGGAAGAACTCCGTATCGAGATCTTCGAGAAAGTAAACGCATTGGGTATTGGCGCACAAGGTTTAGGCGGCTTAACTACCGTTCTTGATATTAAAATCAAAGACTATCCTTGCCACGCTGCGGGCAAACCAGTGGGTATGATTCCAAACTGTGCGGCAACACGTCACGCACACTTCCAGTTAGATGGTTCAGGTGTTGCACACATTCAAGCACCTAAACTGGATGACTACCCAGAAGTGACTTGGGACTCTTCTAAATCTAAACGTGTAGATTTGGACAACATCACTCAAGAAGAAATGAACACTTGGCAGCCGGGCGATACTTTATTATTAAACGGTACGATTTACACAGGTCGTGATGCTGCGCACAAACGCATGGTAGACATGATCAACAATGGTGAAGAATTGCCAGTCGACTTAAAAGGCAAGTTCATTTACTACGTTGGCCCAGTTGACCCTGTGGGTGACGAAGTGGTTGGCCCTGCAGGTCCAACAACAGCAACACGTATGGACAAGTTCACACGCCAAGTATTAGAACACACTGGTTTGTTCGGTATGATTGGTAAGGCGGATCGTGGTCCTGCAGCAATTGAAGCTATCAAAGACCATAAAGCAACTTACCTTATGGCTGTAGGTGGTGCGGCTTATCTTGTATCTAAAGCTGTACGTGAAGCAGAAGTGGTTGCTTTCGAAGACTTAGGTATGGAAGCAATCTACAAGTTCAAAGTTGAAGATATGCCTGTTTCAGTTGCGGTGGATGTAAACGGTACATCAATCCACGCCATTGCACCAAAAATCTGGCAAGCTAAAATTGGTAAAATTCCTGTTGTAGACGCTGCAGCAGAATAATTTTCCAATACAGTGATATAGAAAAAGCACCCAACTTTGGGTGCTTTTTTATGCGTGCTAGAAATGAATAAAAGCAATGCGCGAGATAAAGATGAAAAACCTTACCAGGTTCTAGGATCCCACAACTTAAATGGCTGAGTTAAATGCACATCTTCTGCAGGGTCATATTTCTCATGCTTAATTTTTTGTGGCTTTTTGCGTAACTTGCCTGTGTGCTGATCTTCCGCAACAAAGTTATAGCTTTCTGTTTTGAGTTGGGTAAATGCGATTTCCTGTTGTGCGGTACTTGTAGGCATTAAAATTAAAGGCCCTGAAACTTCCTTACGGGTACTCAAATTTTCTTCATCATACTTAATAAAATACGACTGCCCTGCTTGCACCTGAAAATCTAAGTACTTCGGTTTTTGAAAATGTAATGCCCCCAAAGGACGACTCACACTTAAACGATACTCACCCGGTGCAAGTTCAATCCAGTAATAATGATTGTGCAATAAACTTGGAATTCGATGCTTATTGATAAACATACTGGCTGCGACAATTTCCTGCCTGTTCCACTTAGAGTCAGGGCGATACAAATACACAATGGCCGCATCTTGATGCTGTGCCTGAATGGGCTGAAAACGCTGCCCGAGCTTTTGATTAACCCAACCACCAATGGTCATCATGCCCAAGCGGTGCTGCTCTACAAAACCCGGTTTCTGTTCTAAATCTAAAACTTTTAAAGTACTCGGTGGTTGCGTTTGTTGCACCACGTTTTTTTTGCCATGACATCCCACTAACATTAAACTGGTCACGACCAAGATTGCGACATCACGCATGTCTATCCCTCACTGCGTTTCTTATTTTTGTAAATTAAGTTTTTGCAAATCAAGCTGCAAATTCATTTTGCAATTGTTGTTTTCAATAATAGGCGTCCACACCTTGAACTAAGATTAACACCGCCTTGTTTTTTTTGACAATAAAAAACGTGCCGAAACCTAGCGTTTCGGCACGTTTCAGACGAACAGCGAATTAAGCTGTTTTGCTGTCTAATACTTTTAAGTCGACTTTTTCTTCAACCGGCTCTTCAGCTTTGGCTTGACGCTCGACCTGAAATTCAGGCTTCGCACCCTCATCAATCACTGCTTCAGTCACCACCACTGTACCTACATCGGTACGGCTTGGTAGGTCATACATGGTTTCAAGCAAAGCATTTTCTAAAATAGAACGCAAACCACGTGCACCCGTATTACGCTCAAGGGCTTTTTTCGCCACTGCACGTAAAGCCGCCTCTTCAAAGACTAAATCGACATTTTCCATCTCGAATAAGTATTGATACTGACGGGTTAAGGCATTTTTTGGTTCAGTCAGAATTTGCAATAATGCATCTTCATCCAGTTCATCTAGTGTTGCAATCACTGGCAAACGACCAATAAATTCTGGAATTAAACCAAACTTCACCAAGTCAGTTGCTTCTACCTGACGGAATAAGTCAGACAATTTCTTGCCCTCATCTTTTTTCTTCACGTCTGCAGTAAAACCAATCCCGCCTTTTTCCTGACGTTGCTGTACAATTTTCTCTAAACCAGAGAATGCACCACCACAAATAAACAGGATATTTGAGGTATCAATTTGAATGAATTCTTGCTGCGGATGCTTACGACCACCTTGAGGTGGAATAGATGCAACCGTGCCTTCAATCATTTTAAGCAAGGCTTGCTGAACACCCTCACCTGATACATCACGGGTGATAGATGGATTTTCAGACTTACGTGTGATCTTGTCGATCTCATCGATATAGATAATGCCTTTTTGTGCTTTTTCTACATCGTAATCGGCTTTTTGCAACAGCTTTTGCACAATGTTTTCGACATCTTCACCCACATAACCCGCTTCGGTTAATGTGGTCGCGTCTGCCATTGCAAAAGGAACATCCAATAGGCGCGCCAAAGTCTGTGCAAGTAAGGTTTTACCCGAACCTGTTGGCCCAACCAGCATGATGTTACTTTTTGAAATTTCGACAGTATCGTCTGTCTTATGCCCTTGCTGGGTCACTTTCAGACGTTTGTAATGGTTATACACTGCAACCGATAAGGTTTTTTTCGCAGTGTCCTGACCAATCACATACTGGTCTAGCGCAGCACGAATTTCATGTGGTTTTGGCAATGGACGCGTTGCCCAATCACCCGACTCAACTTGTTGACTGGTCTGAACCAAGTCTAAGCATACGTCCACACATTCATTACAGATGTATGCGTCCTCGCCTGCAATCAGCTTCCCGACTTCAGACTGCGTTTTACCGCAAAATGAACAATGTTTTTGTCCCTGAGGATGTTCGGACATAGTCACTCCAATATCTCAATCTTTAAAACTTATGGACGTTTTGTTAAAACTTCATCCACAAGACCGTATTCCTTCGCTGCCTGTGCAGTCATGAAGTTATCACGGTCGGTATCTCTTGCGACAGTTTCATAGTCCTGACCACTATGTTCTGCCATTAAACGGTTTAAACGCTCTTTAATGAATAGAATTTCACGTGCATGAATTTCAATATCAGATGCCTGACCACGGAAACCACCAAGTGGTTGGTGAATCATGACACGCGCATTTTCAAGACAGTAACGCTTACCTTTTGCACCTGCGTTGAGCAGGAAAGCACCCATAGATGCTGCTTGTCCCATACAGTAAGTCACAACATCAGGCTTAATAAATTGCATGGTATCGTAAATTGCCATACCTGCAGTCACTGAACCGCCTGGTGAGTTAATGTATAGGTGAATATCTTTATCTGGGTTTTCTGCTTCTAAAAATAACATCTGCGCCACAATTAAGTTGGCCATATTATCTTCGACTTCACCCGTCAAAAAAATGACACGTTCACGTAAAAGACGTGAATAAATATCAAAAGAACGCTCACCACGAGAGGATTGTTCAACCACCATGGGTACTAAAGCATTTTCAATTGTTGGAACATACATATGGTTATTTATTCCTAAATTCTTGTGACACGACTCATGTTCACAATATGAGGGATAATTGTCTAAATTGCAAAATATTCACAGCTTAAATCGTAGATATTTTGAGTTAAATGTTGTCGATCTGTGAAAAACCCAAAAACTGCGATGCAATAAAAAAGGCGCACAAAGCGCCTTTTTTACCTAAAGCCAATTAGCCTTGTTGACGAGCTTGTTGCTCTTTCAATAAGTCTTCATAGCTTACAGATGTATCAGTCACTTTTGCAGAAGCCAAGATGTGATCTACAACCTGATCTTCTAAAACAACTGCTTCGATTTGTGAACGCTGTTGTTTGTCATTTTTGAAGTATTCAATTACTTCGTTTGGATCTTCATAAGAAGAAGCCATATCTTCGATGTAAGCATCTACACGTGCTTGGTCAACTTCAAGTTTAGCATCTGCCAATACTTTGCTAACCAATACGCCTAGTTTTACAGATTTTTCAGCTTGTTCTTTGAACAATTCATCTGGAAGCATGCTTGAGTCAAATGCTTTTGCACCTTGCGCACCAAACTGCTGAGTGAATTGCTGAATCATTTGCTGACGTTGACGGTCAACTTCTTGAGCAACCATCGCTGCTGGAAGTTCAACTTCGTTTGCAGCAACCAAAGCATCAAAAGTTGCGCCTTTCACTTGGTTACGTAAACCATTTTTCACTTCACGTTCCATGTTTTTACGAACGTCAGCTTTTAATTTGTCTACGCCATCTTCTTCAGAAATACCGAAGATTTGTAGGAATTCAGCATCAATTTCTGGAAGTTTTTGCTTTTCAACAAGTTTCACAGTGATTTTGAATTGAGCTGCTTTACCTGCAAGGTTTGCTGCTTGGTAGTCTTCAGGGAAAGTTACATCAATAACTTTCTCTTCGCCTTTTTTCATGCCCACGATGCCATCTTCAAAACCAGGAATCATGCGACCAGAACCAAGTACCAGTTTAAAGTCTTCAGCAGCACCGCCTTCAAACTTCTCGCCATCTACAGTGCCTTCAAAATCAAAAGTCACTTGCATGTCTTTTTTCGCCATGCCTTTGGTTTCTGCCCAAGAAGCACGTTGCTTTTGAAGATTTTCAAGCATTTGCTCAACGTCTTTGTCGTTCACTTCTGAAGACTTACGTTCAACTTCTAAACCTTCAAATTTCACTTCAACTTCTGGATAAACTTCAACTGTCGCTTCGTAAACTAAAGCGTCGTCTTTCATTTCAGTTTTTTCGATGTTTGGCATACCAACAGCGTTGATTTTTTCTTGTTGGATTGCTTCAAAAACGGTGTCACGAATAATATCGTTCACCACTTCTTGATAAATACCCGCACCGTATTCACGACGAACAACGTTTACAGGCACTTTACCTGGACGGAAGCCGTTAATCTTCACAGTTTTGGCAGTGCGTTTCAAGCGAGCTTCAAACTGCTCGTTAATACGGCTCGTCGGTACAGATACATTTAAACGACGGGCAACGCCCGAAACCGCTTCAGAAGTTACTTGCATGGCTTCCTCGATATAGTTAGTAATAACAGTTTATAAAAAAGTGCCACATTATATGACAACATTAAAGGATATACAAAATACGTTCTGATCTCGACTGAATTTTTTTAATCGGCACGCTATTTTCTGTAAATTTTCAACTTTGTGTATATTTCTTGTTGTAAATAAGAATCCTTATCATTATTATTAGCCAACTCCTTCATGAATGATTCTAATTACCATATAGGTCTGAATTAGGATCATTGATTCATATTAGAGATATAATTTTATGACTAAGTTCAACCTACACCCGCTGTGTCTTGCATTACTTGGGGCAACCTCTACTGCTGTTTTCGCAAATACCTCTACCGATGCGACTTCAACCCACCAACTTTCCACAATTGTGGTTTCAGCGGCAGGTTTTGAACAAGAGCTAAAAAATGCACCCGCATCTATAAGTGTAGTCAGTAAAGAAGATATTGAGAAAAAAAATGCAACCAGTATTGCTGATTTATTAGCAGATGTTCCCGGCGTTGATATTCGTAACGGTGTAGGTAAAACCTCAAACCTGAATATCGGTTTACGCGGCATGGGCCAAGAATACACCCTGATTCTGATTGATGGACGTCGCCAAACCACATCTTCGGATGTAACCCCGAATGGTTTTGGTGAAACTGCGAGTGGCTATTTACCCCCTCTTGCCTCAATTGAACGCATTGAAGTGATTCGCGGCCCTATGGCAACACGCTATGGTTCAGAGGCAATGGGCGGTGTGATCAATATCATTACCAAAAAAGTCTCTGATGAATGGAATGGAAATGTCACTGTCAGCGGTAATGTGATGGAAAGTAATGCCGAAGCAGATTCATGGAAAACCAATTTTGTTGTCAATGGCCCACTGATCAATGAACGTTTAGGCTTACAACTACGTGGTAGCTATTTAGACCGTCAGCGTTCAGAACGCATTCAGGGCTCAACAGGTCGTGACCCACGCCCAAGTACAGCAGACAATTACGATGTTGGTGCTAAACTCGACTTTAAACTGGATGATCAAAATTCATTTTGGATTGATAGTTTTCATTCTAGCCAACAATATAAAAATGAAGATAACCGTTTAGGGACTTTGGATTGGACAACGAATATTACTTTAAAAGATAAAACTAAACTTCCTTCCGCAAGTGGTTATACAGATGAATTGGAATTTAACCGTACTCAAATTTCGTTGGGACATGAAGGTGATTACGATTTTGGGATTTGGAAAAGCTATGTTAGCCATTCAGAGACTGAAACCAAAGGTCGTACTTTACCAACTGCCGCATTTGAAGAAGATGAAATCAAGGCTTTAAACCCTCTAATTGGCAGTGACCGTACTTTAGAAAATACCGATCTGGTTGCAGATAGCCATCTGATTTCGACCTTTGGTGCGCACAAAGTTACAGTCGGTGCAGAATATAAAAAGCTCACCATTCGTGACAATATTGCTCAACATAAAAGCGGCAAAGATGAATTTGAGAAAGACTCTTGGGCAATCTATGCCGAAGATGAGTGGAGCTTACTCGACAATTTGACCTTCACGTTTGGTACACGCTATGAAGACCACTCTGGTTTTGGTGGCGAGTTTAGTCCACGTGCTTATTTAGTCTGGAACACCAATGATATTTTAACCATTAAGGGTGGTGTCAGCACAGGTTATAAAGCACCTTCGCCTAAGGCACTCTACGATGGTTTAATCAATATGAGTGGTCAGGGTTCGACCTATGTATTTGGTAACGCTGCTTTAAAACCAGAAACATCGACCAATTACGAACTTGGTTTTAATTTACAGCCTAATGATCAGCTTAATTTTACCGCCACAGGCTTTTACAGCCAAATTGAAGATGCGATTGTTTCCCAAGACATCTCTAATTTAGCGATTTGCCCTGTAGATGATTGCTCTAGAAGTGTAAATGCCAACGAAGCCAAAATCTATGGTGCTGAGACGTCTTTACAGTACAGCATTATTCCTGAATGGGATATTAAAGCGGCCTATACTTACACCAAAAGTGAAATTACAGATGGTAAGGATGAAGGACTGTACTATAACAACAATCCTCGCAATGCCTTTAACCTGACCTCGACTTGGCACATTAATCCGAACGTTGATGTGTGGTTACAACACGAATACAAGTCAGCCCGTTTGCGCTTCAAACAATTACCAACAACACCACAAACTAGCGATTTTGAAGAATACAAAATCATGGGCGATAAATTTGGTGGCTATAACGTATTTAACTTAGGTGCAAGCTATACAGTAACAGATAATCTTCGTTTCAATATGGCAGTGAATAACCTATTAGATAAGGACTTCACCAAAGATAATCAGAGCTATACCTATGTCAACAAAGGTAAAACTCAAACTGCAACTGCCTATAAATACTTAGACATTGGTTCAGCTGTTTCGGGCACATATTTAGCAGGTCGCAATTACTGGCTCTCTGTTTCTTATGACTTCTAAGCCTTAAATTTCTTTTTTAAACCCTGCTTCGGCAGGGTTTTCTGTCTTTACTCCCAAGCCTTTCACGTTCACATCGTTTTATTAAATAAAAATACTGATAATGATTATTATTTTCAAATAAGAATTAAAGAAAAGCACCAACCTGTACATTGTTGTTGATAATGATTCTCAATACAATTGGCATCAATTGTTATAGACGTCATAACAACAACTTCACACTTTATTCATTTTGAACTAAAAACGCTGAATAAAGCGTGGTCTCCTGTTGGTTTACATTTAGGGAAATACCATAAATGGCACAGATCAAAAGCCGCAAACACAATCGCTCTGCGCAACTGATGGCTTTAGCCGCCTCTCTTCCACTACTTGCACATGCCGCAAGCCCTGAAGATGACGTCACCCACTTACCCACCATTACAGTTAAATCGGAAGCCGAAAGCAAATACAAGGCAGATAACTTAAGTTCCGCAAAATACACTCAGCCGTTGTTAGATACCCCACAAACAATTTCTGTGATTAAAAAAGAAATCTTGCAGGAGCAAGGTGCAACCTCGTTGGTTGAAGCCTTACGCAACACTCCAGGCATTACCCTGCAACTTGGTGAAAATGGTAATACCAGCGCAGGCGATGCCTTTCAAATGCGAGGTTTTTCTACCCAAACCTCTACTTATGTCGATGGTATTCGAGATTTAGGTGCTATCAGCCGTGATGTCTTTAACCTTGATCAAATTGAAGTGGTCAAAGGCCCATCAGGTTCAGAAGCAGGTCGTGGTGCGGCTTCGGGTTATATCAATTTGGTGAGTAAATTACCGCAAAGTGAAAACAGTCAGGAAATTTCTGCCAGCTATAACACCGCAGAACATGCCCGACTCTCTGCAGACATTAACCAAGTCATCAACCCCAATACGGCGTTTCGCCTGAACGTGATGGGGCAAGAAGGTGGTGTGGAAGGACGTGACTATATCGAAAATAACAGTTATGCCATCGCTCCTTCTCTTGCTTTCGGATTAAACACGGCCACTCGTTTATATTTGTATTCTCAACACATCAGACAGCGGAACATTCCAGATAGTGGTATTCCAACAATCGGCATGAAGGGCTTTTATAACTCAGACTCGCTGTTAGCGACTGCACCTAAAGTCAATCGGGAAAACTTTTATGGTCATGTCAATGACTATGAAGATGTCGATGCAGATATGTTTACGGCAAAAATTGAAAGTGATTTAACGGATCGGCTCAAACTGACCAACACCACCCGTGTAGGCAAAACGCAGATGAATCGGGTGCTGACAGGGATCAATACTGGTTCTAGTGGTTTAAGAGCCAATGGTTCATCTGACCCAGCACAATGGGAAGTGAATCGCTCCCGCCAAGGCGTAGATCAGGAAAATAAGATTCTGGCTAACCAAACCACTTTAAATTTCGATCTACAAACTGGCGCTGTTGAACATGATGTTGTTGCAGGTATGGAGTTTTTAAAAGAACAGCAATCCAGCAAACTGTTGGCCACACAATTGCCAGGTGAAGCGACCGTCAATACACCTTGGGCTAATCTTTATCGACCTGACCGCAATCAAGCCATGCCACCACTAATTTACAATGGTGGTTATACCGATGGTGAAACCCAAACGGCAGCCGCATATTTATTTGATACTCTAAAATTTGGGGAGCGTTTTCAACTGAATGGTGGCGTACGGGTCGATTATTATGAAACCGATTATCAAGGGCTTACTCTGCCACGTGGGGGAAATGCTTTGGTGGCCAAAGACCTCAGTACGCACGACACATTGTTAAGCTGGAAACTTGGCGGTGTGTATAAACCTACTTTAAATAGCAGTGTTTATGCATCTTACGCAAAATCACTGACTCCGCCAGGCAGTGCCAACTTCACGCTGTCTGAATCAGGCAATGATGCCATTAATGCGCAGCCTCAAGAAACCCATCATTATGAAGTAGGCAGCAAATGGGAGTTATTGCAAGGCAAACTTGCTATGGCTGCTGCTGCGTATCGTACAGAAAATGAAAATCAATCGACCATTGATCCGATTTCCCAGCTAGCCGTGCAGGAAGGTAAAAAACGTGTCGATGGTGTTGAGCTAAGTGCTGTGGGGCAAATTACCGATGCCTGGAATATTTCTGCAGGCGTTGCCCACATGAAAGTTAAACAACTGAATCAACGTTCATCGAGTAGCACAACACTATCTGAACGCTGGTCACCTGAATGGACTGCAAGCTTATGGTCAACCTACGACTGGGCAGGCTTTAAATTTGGTTTAGGCGCTCGTTATGTTGATGAACAAAAACGTGTAGTCACTGACAGTACCGCACCTGCCAACATGCCGAATATCCCAGGCTATGTCGTCTTTGATGCTTTGGTAGGCTACAACTTTAACAAACACGCTTCACTAAATCTGAACCTCTACAACCTTGCCGATAAAGAATATATCAGCACCCTTAACAATGGTGGTGGTCGTGTGGTTCTTGGACAGCCACGCTCGGCAACGCTTAGCTTGAATTACAAGTTCTAAGTAATTGCAATAAATCTATAGCGTAGCTCAAAAGAGACTATATAGATTGGTTCGGGCGATGAGTCGCTTTCATAGCACAGATCGCTCGAACTTTTACTACTGAACCATAATGTCGAGTATTCAATTTTTTGAATTATAACTTTCACAGGAAGAATCAATATGATGCTTCACATTCCTAACGTACTCAGTAAAGTGCAAGTCCAGCAAATTCGGGCTGAGTTAGACAGTGCATCGGCTTGGCAAAATGGCCAATTCAGCGCAGGCGCGCAAGCACAAAAAATTAAACAAAATTTGCAGTTTGATCCCAAACATCCGAGTTATGCAGTACTGGCGCAAGAAATACTTAGCGCTCTCAAACAACAGGCTTTATTGCAGTCATTTGCCTTGCCGCTGCATATTCTTCAGCCAATGTTCAATTGTTATCAAAACACAGGAACTTATGGCAATCATGTCGATAGTGCGGTGCAATATTGTGCGCAGGCACAACGTCCGATTCGTACTGATGTTTCTATGACTTTATTTTTAAGTGAACCCGAAGAATATCAGGGTGGTGAACTGATTATTGAAGACAACTATGGAAGTCATGAAGTTAAACTCAGTGCGGGCGATGCGATTGTGTATCCTGCGACCAGTTTACATCGGGTTGAACCAGTAACAGTAGGCCAAAGAATTGCGGCATTTACTTGGTGTCAAAGTATGGTGAAAGATGACTGGCAGCGCAGTATGTTGTTCAATTTAGACATGACCATTCTGCAATTACGTCAACAACTTGGTGATACCGCAGAAGTATTGTCCCTGACTGCGCACTATCACAATCTGATTCGTCAATGGAGTCAATTATGAATACCGCACCATTGGCAGCCTTAAACCATATTCCCCCACATTTACAAACGATTGCCGACTATCAAAAACAGGCGAAACTACACTTGGATGCAGCCACATGGGCCAATTTAGAAGGCGCTGCGGGCGATGAATACAGTCTAAATAATAACCGAACTGCTTTTGCCAATATTCAATTATTACCACGTCACTTAAATTCTTTTAAAGATGCCAATACGCAGATTCAACTTTTAGGCGAACACTATCCCCACCCGATTTTTTTAGCCCCCGTGGCTTATCAACAGCTATTTCATCCGCAGGGGGAAATTGCCACAGCACAAGCAGCTTCCGCTATGCAAGCGCCCATGATTCTCAGTCATTTAAGCACCACCTCAGTGGCAACGCTTGATCAGGTTTCATCTGCGCCAAAATGGTTTCAACTGTATTGGCAAGGCAGTCGTAAAGCCGCTTTGGATTTGATTTTTCAAGCGCAACATTATGCCTATCAAGCCATTGTTCTGACTGTAGATGCTCCCCACATGGGTATTCGAGATCGGGAACGTCGCGCTTACTTTCAGTTACCCGCACATATTCAGGCAGTGCATCATCATCCTGTGAGTACAGCAACCCTCAAAGACAATCAGCATGCTCTATTTGATGGCTTAATGCAGCAAGCCGCCACATGGGAAGATATTGCTTGGCTGGTACAACGCAGCCCGCTCCCTATTTTACTCAAAGGTATTTTACACCCTGCCGATGCACAACAGGCGCATCAATACGGCGTACAAGGGATTATTGTGTCTAATCATGGTGGTCGAGTTTTAGATACCGTTGTCAGTCCAATTCAAGTTTTAAGCACGATGCGAAAAATTTTACCGCACGATTTCCCTATTCTATTGGACAGTGGTATCCGTCGTG
The DNA here is from genome assembly GCF_012371415.1 of Acinetobacter sp. A3. Classification (NCBI taxonomy): domain Bacteria; kingdom Pseudomonadati; phylum Pseudomonadota; class Gammaproteobacteria; order Moraxellales; family Moraxellaceae; genus Acinetobacter; species Acinetobacter sp. A3. The sequence goes on along the minus strand of NZ_JAAZQW010000009.1, from coordinate 55,167 downwards.
GCACAGATATTTTTAAGGCATTGGCCTTAGGGGCAAATGCAGTATTAATTGGACGGCCATATATTTATGGATTGGCAGTTGCAGGTGCACTAGGGGCAGCACATAGCATCAAGCTCTTAAAAGAAGAATTTGAAGTGAGCATGGCACTCATGGGAACAAGCTGCATCGAACAGATTAACGACAGTTATATTTATCAGAAATAAAACAAATAGCAGAAAAAATTTTCACAGCTATGGCTATATTTGTAAAAAACAGGGAATTATTACCCTTGCAGATCGATTAACATACAGATATTGGTTTACAAGTGCCATGATTCGACTTTTAGCGATAGTCTCCTGAAAACAACTTGTAAATTGATAGAATAGACACAATCTATATTTATAGTAAGTTGCCGTTATCCACGACCGATGCAACCGCTACTATTCAAGGAGTTTTCACATGATGTTGGCAGATCCAAGTAAAAAATACCGTCGTATGTACCAGCGTGTCGACTTACCAGACCGCCAATGGCCAAATAACGAAATTACCAAAGCGCCAGTCTGGATGAGTACCGACCTACGTGACGGCAACCAAGCGATCTTTGAGCCAATGAACATTGAACAAAAATTCAAAATGTTCCAAATGCTTGTGAAAATTGGTTTTAAACATATCGAAATTGGTTTCCCATCGGCATCTCAAGTTGACTTCGATTTCACGCGTAAATTGATTGAAGAAGGTCATATTCCAGATGACGTGTATATTGAAGTATTGGTACAAGCACGTGACCATTTAATTGCACGTACTTTTGAATCTTTACAAGGTGCGAAACGTGCAATTGTGCATATTTATAATGCCAACTCGCCTACCTTCCGCCAAAAAGTCTTAAATGTAGATGTTGCGGGTGCCAAACAATTGGCCATTAACGCTGCAACCAAAGTAAAAGAATATGCAGCGAAGCAACCTGAAACTGAGTGGGTATTCCAGTACAGCCCAGAATGTTTTACTGCAACTGAATTAGAAGTGGCTAAAGATGTATGTGATGCGGTAACTGAAATTTGGGAAGCATCGCCAACCAATAAAGTGATTTTAAACTTGCCTGCAACAGTGGAAGTGTCTACACCAAACGTGTATGCAGACCAAGTTGAATGGATGCACCGTAATATTGAGCGTCGTGATGGCGTGATCATTTCAGTACACTGTCACAATGACCGTGGTTGTGGTATTGCCGCTTCTGAATTGGCCATCATGGCGGGTGCAGACCGTGTAGAAGGTTGTGTATTTGGTAACGGTGAGCGCACAGGTAACGTAGACGTTGCTGCGATTGCGTTGAACATGTACACCCAAGGTGTTGCACCAGAGTTGGATTTCTCAAACATCAACGAAATTATTGCAACAGTTGAAGAATGCACAGGCTTGCCAGTACACCCTCGTCATCCGTACGCAGGTGACTTAGTCTTTACTGCATTCTCTGGTTCACACCAAGATGCAATTAAGAAAGGTTTTGAGTTCCAGAAAAACGAAGAAATTTGGGATATGCCTTACTTACCAATTGACCCGAAAGATTTAGGTCGTGACTATGACGCAGTGATTCGTGTCAACTCACAATCGGGTAAAGGCGGTATTGCTTACTTGTTAGAATCGAACTACAACGTGACTTTGCCGCGTCGTTTACAAATCGAATTCTCGCAAATTGTGCAACAACGTACCGATGAACAAGGTACAGAAATTAGCGCAAGCGAAATCTGGAACTTGTTTAAAGAAACTTACGTTGCGGTAAAAGATGCGCAATATGCAACGCAAAACTACAAATTGTCTGATGAAAATGGCAATCAAGTCATTGAACTAGATGTTGTGGTAAACGGCGAAATGCAACGCTTACGCGGCGAAGGCAATGGTCCAATTTCAGCAATTTTGAATGCATTGCAATTGCCAATTGATGTCTTGAACTATGAAGAGCGCAGCATTAGCTCGGGCGCACATGCAAAAGCGTTGGCTTTAATTGAATTGCAAGTGAAAGGCACAGGTAAATCTGCCTTTGGTGCAGGGGTACACGACAACATTGTGACTTCATCAATTGATGCGATCATTGCTTGTACAAATCGCTTGATTGAGCAAGGTGTTTTAAGCACGGATCAAGTGGTTGCTGCTGCAGTTTAAAGCGCTGCAAACACATAAAAGCATTTTGAAAAGGATACCCCAAGTGGTATCCTTTTGTTTATTCATCCTCAGGATTTAAGGCGAATTATTCCCGTGTCTTTTCCAGCTGACTCAGTAGGCATTGTTGTTCCAAAAAAATTCCAATTTGAAGAACCCCTAGAGCTCGAATGTGGCCGTGTTCTACCCCGCTTCGAACTGATGGTCGAAACCTACGGCACGCTTAATGCCGAAAAATCCAATGCAATTCTGATCTGTCATGCGTTGTCAGGACATCATCATGCTGCAGGTTATCATCATGCCGACGATAAAAAAGCAGGCTGGTGGGATGCCTGTATTGGCCCGGGAAAAGCCATTGATACCAACCACTTTTTTGTGGTGGCCTTAAACAATATTGGCGGATGCAACGGCTCGACTGGTCCAACATCGCCAAACCCTGAAAATGACAATCGCCCTTATGGCCCAGATTTTCCATTGGTCACTGTGCGAGATTGGGTCAAAACCCAAGCCATGCTGTCTGACCGTTTAGGCATTGAGGTTTGGTATTCAATTATTGGCGGCTCTTTAGGTGGCATGCAGGCTTTGCAATGGTCGGTTGATTATCCTGATCGTCTGAAAAAATGCGTCATTATTGCCAGTGCACCAAAACTCTCCGCACAAAATATTGCTTTTAACGAAGTCGCGCGTCAGTCGATTTTATCTGACCCAGATTTTCATCATGGGCGTTATTTGGAACATGACAGCTATCCAAAACGTGGATTGATTTTGGCGCGCATGGTTGGACACATCACTTATTTGTCTGAAGAAGCCATGAAACAGAAATTTGGTCGTGACTTAAAATCTGGCAAGTTTATGTATGGCTTTGATGTCGAGTTTCAGGTCGAAAGCTATTTACGCTATCAGGGCGAACAATTTAGCCGTAATTTTGATGCCAATACCTATTTAATTATGACTAAGGCACTGGATTATTTTGATCCTGCACGTGAATACGAACAATCCTTACAAAAAGCCATGGCGAACACAAAATGCAAGTTTTTAGTGGTGTCTTTTACCACCGACTGGCGTTTTAGCCCTGAGCGTTCGCAGGAAATTGTGGATGCCTTAATTAGCAATCATAAGCCTGTCAGCTATTTAGATATTGATGCCGAACAAGGACACGATTCGTTCTTGTTCCCAATTCCACTATACGTGAAAGCCATGCGTGCATTCTTGGGTGGAACAGAACATCTTCAAGCAACCCCACAGGAGGCCGTGTAATGCGTCTTGATCAGCAACTTGCCGAAAAGTGGATTAAACCCAATTCTAAAGTACTCGATTTGGGTTGTGGCGATGGTGAACTGTTGGCACACATGAGCAAACAGCATAATATTCGTGCATACGGATTAGAAATTGATCAAGAAAAGATTGCAATTGCGATCAGTCGCGGGTTAAATATCATCCAACAAGACTTGAATTTGGGGCTTAGCCGCTTTGCCGACCAGTCTTTTGACTATGTGGTCATGGCACAAGCCTTGCAAGCAGTAGATGCACCTGACGTATTATTAAGAGATATGGTGCGTGTGGCTAAACAGGCAATTATTACCTTTCCAAACTTTGCGCATTGGAAGACTCGCTCTTTTCTCGCCTTAAAAGGAAAAATGCCTGTTTCAGACGCATTACCTTATATGTGGTACAACACCCCAAATATTCATTTATGTACGTTTCGTGATTTTGAGGCACTTTGTGCCGAAAATAATATTCGCATCATTAACCGACTTGCCGTAAATGGGAATCAACAAGATAGTTTACTCAGTAAGCATCTGCCTAATTTGTTTGGTGAAGTCGCAATTTATCGAGTGAGCGCTCTATGAAAAAACTATTATTAAGCACCACGCTATTGGTTGGACTGTTGAGCATTCAAGCCCATGCAGATTATGTTCCACCATCTTCTGTAGCAAGCCAAGCAGCACAATATTCTGTGATGGATATTAACGGCTTGACGAAAGCAGCCAAAGCAGGTCAGGCAGGCGCACAATTTTACTTAGCGACTAAATATCAACAAGGTAAAGACGTACAGCAAGACAGCCGTCAAGCGTTTGCTTGGTACAAAGCTGCGGCAGATCAAGGTTTATCTGCAGCACAATTGAATGTAGGCCGTATGTTGGCAGATGGCATTGGCACGAAAAAAGACGAAGTCTTGGCGCGTCAATATTTTGAAAAAGCAGCCAGCCGTGGCGACAACCGCGCAAGCTTTAACCTTGCCATGATGGAAGAACAAAAGAAAAACTATATGGGCGCATATCAGTGGTATGAATTATCTACCCGTGATGGCATGCTCGATAACAAAGTGATTTCTTTGTCTGAAGGTAAGAAAACTGCATTGGCAGCCAACTTGACTCAAGAACAAATTCGTCAAGCACGTGACCGTGCCGACAAGTGGATTCAAGCGCAATAAATTTAACTGCGTTTAATTTCATTAAAAGCACCTTCGGGTGCTTTTATATTTTATTCAAAATAAGCCTGATGCATGGCCTGTAACAGTTCAGGGGTTAATGCTTCTACCGATGCAGAACCCAATACGGTGTCTATACCACAATGCGGGCAAATTGCGGTTTGCTCGTCATCACACCAATGTTCAATTTCATTATAATCAAAAATTTCAAGACAATAAAAGCAACCGCAATGCTCACTTTGCTGGAGTAATGCGCGATGCTGACTTGAATCACGATATAGTTCTGAAATTTTGCTCATCATGATTCCCTACTTTTTGCAACCTAAATATTATTAGCATGTATGAAAATAAATCTATGCAAGATTAACCTTTTAAATCTGAAAAATCCGTTAAAATATGCCCTATTGTTTTCAATTTAGATCTAAATTATGACTGCAACTGATTGGCGCGCTCAAGGAACTTTGGTTTTAGCAAGCAATAACAAAGGCAAAATTGCAGAATTTGAAACCTTGTTTGCACAGCTCGATTTACCTGTACAGGTGATTCCGCAAGGTCAGCTCAATATTGAAGATGCGGTGGAAGATGGTTTGAGCTTTGTCGAAAATGCCATTTTAAAAGCTCGCCATGCCGCAAAAATTTCAGGCAAGCCAGCCATTGCCGATGATTCAGGTTTATGTGTGCCAATTCTAGGTGGTGCACCAGGCATTTATTCTGCACGTTTTGCAGGCGAACATGGTAATGATACTGCCAACAATGAAAAACTGCTCAATAAACTCAAACCACTACGTCAAGATGGTGAAGCCATTGAAGGCATGTTTGTCTGTGTTTTAGCCTTGGTTGAACATGCCGATGACCCACTCCCTAAAATATTTCAGGGGATTTGGAAAGGGGAAATTTTAGCAGAAACCCGTGGTGAAAATGGTTTTGGCTATGACCCACTGTTTTGGTTACCTGAATTAGGTGTGTCGAGTGCTGAGATGTCAAAAGCAGAAAAAAATAAAATCAGCCATCGTGGTCAGGCCATGCAACAGTTTAAAGATAGTCTACAAGCTTAATTGCATGAACATCAGTTAAGTCAAATTTTAATTATTCAAATACAACAGCCTGCGGTCATGTACAGGCTGTTTCTTTTTTTCCCATTTATATTCTTTAATCCCCTGTCTTTAAATCGCAACACATTCGTCACCGCATTGTCATACAGACCTGTTGAGATAGGCTCAACTATTGAGAGGTCTAAATCATGGCAGGATTATCTATTTGGCACGTGCTGATTTTTGCAATTGTGGTCATTTTATTATTTGGTACATCTAAACTGAAAAATTTGGGTAAAGATGTCGGTGGTGCAGTCAAAGATTTTAAAAAATCAATTAAAGACGATGAAGCTGAAACAGCTCAACTCAAAGAACCGCGTACCATCGAACATCAGGCCAATAGCAGTGATGTCAATTCGACAGTAAAACACTAAGGCTGAGGGTTTGAGATTATGCTCAATATTGGAATGACAGAACTGCTGATTTTCGGCATCATTGCATTATTGGTGCTGGGTCCTGAGAAACTTCCAGAAGCTGCGCGTTTTGTTGGAAAGTGGTATGGCAAAGTAAAACGTATGGTCAGCAATGTTCAAAACGACATCGACCGTGAATTGCGTTTATCTGAATTACGTGAACAAATGCAGCAAGAAATGGCACGTATTCAAGAGCTTGAAGCAAAAATGCAGGCTCAGATGTCTGAAATGAAAAATGAAAAAATCTTTGATGATGCAAAATCATCGACAGACTCAAAACAGGCATCTTTAAACAACTTACAACAGCAGTTTTATCAACCTGTTGAAAATACAGAAAAACAGTGCATGGTACGCATCCCTAAAGCGCCAGTACGGACTGCATCAGCATCTATCTCCCCCATTCAAAATACAATATATACTGAAATGAAGGTCGCGGTATGAGTCAGCCCAATTCTACTCAGCTTCCTCATTTAGCGGTGAAGTCTGAGCAACCTGCATTAGAAGAAATGCCAATTACCAAGCACCTGATGGTGCTGCGTAAGCATCTTTTTAAAATTGTCGGGTTAATTATTGCCTTATTCTTTTGTTTATTGCCATTTGCCAATAAAACCTATCAGGTCTTATCAGAGCCCTTACGTGCGCAATTGCCACATACATCGACCATGATTGCAACCGATGTCACGGCAACCTTTATGGCGCCATTTAAACTGAACTTTTTTGTGGCGCTGCTGATAGCGATGCCATTTATTTTGTATCAGCTTTGGGCATTCGTAAAACCTGCACTATATGAGAAAGAAAAAAGTTTGGCCTTACCTTTGTTGATTGGCAGTATTTGTCTGTTTTATATCGGCATCAGTTTTGCCTATTTTGTTGCACTGCCGTCAATTTTGCATTTTTTCATCAGTGTGTCGCCGGAAACGGTTGCCCCGATGACGGATATTAATAGCTATCTGACCTTTTGTTTGAAGCTATTTTTGGTGTTCGGATTTACCTTTGAAATTCCGATTATTACCCTATTGCTGATTTTAATTGGTGTGGTTAGTACCCAGCAGCTGGTCGAAAAACGTCGCTTTATTATTGTCGGCTGTTTCTTTGTTTCGATGTTTGTTACCCCACCGGATGCGCTGTCGATGATTATGCTGGCCATTCCAATGTGGATGTTATTCGAATTGGGCTTATTTGCTGGCAAGCTGATTGAGAAGCGTCGGCTGACTGCAGAATAAGTTTTTACAAACCCGATTAAAAAAAGAGCAGCTCCGGCTGCTCTTTTTTATTTTAGTAAACCATTGTTCTTATTTAACTTTTTTGAAATATTTTCTTCAAGGTACTGTCATATTCAGCGGGTAGTTTATTTCTAGCTTTTAAGCAGCAACCAAGCCATTAAAGAAAAGCTAGGACTTTTAAATGAACAACGATGAAATGATTCCGTGTCAGGATCTGACCGAAGATAGTAACACTTCAAATAATACGCATTTTCAAACGATTCTTGATCAACATATGAATCGTCGTGGTTTTATTGCAAAAACTACAAGTGGGGCAATGGCATTAGCATTTGCAGCAAGCGTGAGCGGCTGTTCAGATGATGATAATGATTCTGCTAATTCAGGTGAAAATCCAACTACTCCTCCAGACACAACCTCTCCTGACCAGCATGAGTGGAGCGATCTGAACGCCCGCCCGAATAAATTAACCTTTGAACCTGTGAGAAAAAATACAGCGAACTTCTTCAGTGTTCCTGCAGGCTACCAGCTAAAAGTGTTATATGCAGTAGGCGATCCAATTAACCCTACTTATCCAGAAAAAACCGATGCTGAACTACCATCAGGTGCATCTTATCAATTCCGTGCCGGTGATAACCATGATGGTATGAGCTTCTTCGGTATGCATCCAACCAACAAAAACTATGCTGCCAAAGAATCAAAACAAGGCTTGCTGGTATTAAACCATGAGTATCTGCAGCAATCTCAGTTACATACCCCTGTGGGCACGATTTCAGTAGATGGCATCCGCCCTGAAGATCAGGTTTTACGTGAAGTAAATGCTCACGGTGTATCTGTTGTTGAAATTAGCAAAGATGAAAATACCCAAGACGTTAAAATTAATTTAAATTCTGAATTTAACCGTCGTATTACTGCCGCAACTGAAATGGAAATCCGTGGTCCAGCGCGCGGTTCTGATCTGGTTAAAACCCGATTCTCTCAAGACGGTACTTTAACACGTGGTACATTTGCAAACTGCGGTAACGGTTATACACCTTGGGGGACATATCTGACTGCAGAAGAAAACTGGAGCGGTTATTTCGCTCGTCAAGCCAATGACACACGTGCCATTGCAAAAGAAGAAATTGCCTTATCACGTTATGGTCGTGGTGGTGCTAATGCCCGTTCTTCGCAATATTTATGGAACACTCCAGTTGCCGAGTTAACTCGTGACAAAGATCTGTATGATCGTTGGGATATTTCAGTTAAAGGTGAAAACGCGCTAGCAGACTACCGTAATGTCATGAACACTTGTGGCTTTATTGTTGAAATTGACCCGTTTAGCGCAACTGAACGTCCAGTAAAACGTACTGCACTCGGCCGTTTTGCACATGAAGATTGTCGTTGTAGTAACCCGATCCCTGGTCAGCCATTAGCGTTCTATATGGGTGATGATGCGACAGGTGAATATATCTATAAGTTCGTATCAGATGCAGTGTGGGACCCTAAAGATGTCAACGGCGGCTATGCTGCAGGCGACAAATATATGAATAACGGTACATTATATGTTGCCAAGTTCAATGATGATGGTACCGGTGAATGGTTAGAACTGTCGCATAACCAGAATGGCCTCACCTCTGCGAATGCAATCTATCCTTTCTCCGGTCAGGATGATGTCGTTGTTCATGCCCGTCTTGCTGCAGACCACGTGGGTGCAACCAAAATGGACCGCCCAGAATGGGTTGCAGTGAACCCGGAAAATGGCGAAGTTTATGTCACCTTAACCAATAACAGCAGCCGTGGTCGTTCGTATCCAACTGATGCCGCTAACCCACGTAGCTATATTGACTTCAAGGGCACAAGCGCAAGTAGTTCCGGCAACATGAATGGCCATATTATTCGCTTCCGTGAAGAAGGCGACACGGTAGCTGCTACAACATTTAAATGGGATATCTTCTTATTTGGTGCTGAAGCACGCGCTGAGTCAAACATCAACCTGTCTGGTCTAGACGATATGAACGACTTCTCTAGCCCGGATGGTATGTGGTTTGACCCACGTGGTATCCTTTGGATTCAAACCGATGATGGTCAATATACAGATGAAACCAACTGTATGATGCTTGCAGCACTTCCAGGTTCAGTCGGTGATGGCGGTACCGCGATTGCAGCAAGTACCAAAGCAGGTGGTCAAGAAACAATTGTGGGCGCACAGCTATCTAATGACCGTGTCCGCCGCTTCCTGGTTGGTCCATCTGGCTGTGAAATTACCGGGGTAACCATTACACCTGACTATAAAGCGATCTTTGTCAATGTTCAGCATCCAGGTGGTGCTTGGCCAGCAAACCAAAGTACCCGCTACAGTGCGTTAGGTAAAGTTCCTCGTTCAGCTACTGTAGTCATCACCCGTAAAGACGGTGGTCCGATTGCAGGTGAGGCACTAGAGCAAGCATAAAACACTTTCGCTTAAGCATCCTTATACTTAAAAAATACCGGCTTGATGCCGGTATTTTTTATTTCTGTAGTGGAATATTCAGCTCCACGATCTGCCCGGCGGTTTCACCCTGCTGGCTTTTCTCTAACCAGTGCCATTGCTGAGCATTTAATCTTAAAATATTGGAACAGCGTGTACCATACGCCGGACTCTGAATAAAGGTCGACGACAATAACTCTTCCAGCTCGACAGAAATGCCGGTTTCTGGCAATAAATCTGCAATCACCTTGCGTTCATCTTCCAGAATATCCCAGGCAGCATGCTGCAGATCTGCTTCTGGCATCTGGGCTTGCTGTAACATCGGTAAAAATTCCTGGGTAAAGCGTTTACGCAAATGGCCAGTTTTTTCCCAGTGCTCGCCCATTAAGCCATTGGACACTACATATACCCCTTTGGCCAGCACTTGCGGCGCCTCCCCTCGGTTGCACATATACACCGCCTGTTCCCGGTCGCCGACAAATAAATTAAAGCCGGCATAATCGCACTGGCGCGGCTCCAATGCTTGTGCAAAGCGAATTGGACTTAATTCAGATTCCAGAAAATCCTGAATCAGATGGCCGCGTGAGGTCGGATAATTGTGCTGATCCTGTCCATTACGAAAATTGGTAACAATGGCCCAGCGGCCTCTGGCGGTCACGCCCATCCAGGTGCCACCCGACTGCAAGTCCTGTCCGGCATAAATCGGGCTATTTTCCCAGGCATGCAACGCCGCAGTCGGACGCTGATAAAACTCATCACGGTTTGAAATTAAACATAAAGGCAGCTCATCCAGAACCTGCCAGGCAAAGGCCACAATACACATAATTTCCTGCTCGCTATCTTTACACATTGAATGTACAACATTTTTCATCTTATTCAGCTAAAATCTGTGCAAAACAGAATGACAAGGAACAGGAATGCTGACCTATCCAAATATTGATCCGGTGGCGATATCGCTGGGTCCCTTACAAGTCCACTGGTATGGACTAATGTATTTACTGGCCTTTTTATTTGCCTGGGGTCTGGCCACCTATCGCGCCAAGCAGCGTGGCTGGACACCGGACATGGTTTCGGATCTGATCTTTTACGGCGCGCTGGGTGTGGTCATTGGCGGCCGCGTCGGTTATGTGTTCTTTTATGGCTTTGAGCAGTTTCTGGCCAATCCGGTGTGGCTGTTTCAGGTCTGGACCGGGGGCATGAGTTTCCATGGTGGCTTCCTTGGGGTCATGCTGGCTATGCTGTTCTGGTGTAAAAAATACCAGATGACCTGGTTCCAAACCCTGGACTTTATTGCACCCTGTGTCCCGACCGGGCTCATGTTTGGACGTATCGGCAACTTTATTGGTGGCGAGTTATATGGCCGTCCGGTCAGTGATCCAAACTTTGCACTGGGCATGATTTTCCCGACCGATCCATTGCAGCTGGTACGGCATCCATCGCAGGTGTATCAGGCGCTATTTGAAGGGCTGCTGCTGTTTATTCTGCTGTGGTGGTTCAGCGCCAAACCGCGTCCACGTATGGCAGTCTCTGCCCTATTCCTAATAGGTTATGGCTTAGCACGCTTTGTAGTCGAGTTTTTCCGAGAGCCAGATCACGGTCAGCTCTTTATTGCATGGATGAGTAAAGGTCAATTCCTGAGCTTACCAATGATTTTGGTGGGCATGTGGATGATGTGGTATGCCTATCAAAAGAAAATTTATGATTGGGGACCGCAGAAGAACAGCTAAGCAGCCCTGCACTGCGTATTTGATCTATTCAGGCGAAGTCAATCTTCGCCTTTTTTTATGCTACAGTGCAAATTCTGAATGCTCATTGAACACAATTGAAGAACTCAAATGCTGGAATTTTGGTTTAACCCTCAGGTTACAGTGCTAAAGAAAATTGCCCTGCTGATTATCATTGCCCTAGTTACCGCAGGCCTATACACCCTACAACCACTCCAATTCGATGCAATTTTAATGTTTCTGGCAGCAGGTCTTGTTTTCCTGATTTGCCGTTACTGTAAAATTCATTTTACTCAGCACCATCCAACAGGCTGGATTGCACGTGTTTTGACTTGGATTCCACTGGCTTTGTTACTCGCATTGATTTTTATGCAAATCCAACATGGCGAAATCTTAATTTCAGGTGCACAAGGCATTGGCTTTACCGCTTTGGCCATTTGTCTGTTTTCACCGTTGTCTTTGCTGCATCAACATCAAGCTTCCGACACACAATAAAGTCACAACTTTAAAAACTCTGCTATTATTCTTTCTGATTTATTGAGCCTAGAATGGCCCAGCCCACAAAATATTCACTTTTGCTTGACCAGAGAACGCTATGCGCCAGTATTTAGACCTACTCCAACATATTCTTGACCATGGTGGCGATAAAGGCGACCGTACTGGAACTGGCACGCGTTCAGTGTTTGGGCATCAAATGCGATTTGACCTAGCGCAAGGCTTTCCCCTGCTCACCACCAAAAAAGTGCATTTCCGTTCTATCGTGATTGAATTGTTATGGTTTTTAAAAGGTGATACCAACGTCAAATACCTACAAGAACATAAAGTCAGCATTTGGGATGAATGGTCTACTGCAGAACAAACTGCACGCTTTGGTCGTCCTGAAGGTGAACTTGGCCCTGTGTACGGACATCAATGGCGTAACTTTGGTGCCACACAAAAAGCTAATGGTTTGTATGAGCAAGATGGTTTTGACCAAATTGCATGGTTAATCAATGAAATTAAAACCAATCCAAATTCACGTCGTTTGATCGTATCGGGCTGGAACCCGCAAGAAGCAGGACAAGTGGCGTTACCTCCTTGTCATACCCTGTTCCAGTTTTTTGTACACAACGGCAAACTTTCATGTCAGTTGTATCAACGAAGTGCCGATGTTTTTTTAGGTGTACCCTTTAATATTGCCAGCTATGCTTTGCTGACCCACATGATTGCACAAGTCTGTGATTTAGAAGTGGGAGATTTTGTCTGGACAGGTGGCGATACCCATTTATATACCAACCACTTTGAACAGGCACAGTTACAGCTCAGTCGTGAGCCAATGGCTTTATGTCAGTTAAAATTGAATCCTGAAGTTAAAGATATTTTCGATTTTAAATTTGAAGATATTGAAATTGTAGGCTATGAATCACACGCTGCAATTAAAGCACCCGTAGCCGTCTAATCAACTGTTCATTCAACATTAAAAAAGCCCTGCTTTCACGTCCGAAAAGACGCATTGCAGACCCAGAAAATACGAGCCAAATTTATGTCATTTCAAAATTTAGAAGTTGTACACGTGGTGGCGATGGATCAACAGCGCTGCATTGGTCAGGGCAACCAATTGCCGTGGCATATTTCGGCAGACCTCAAACACTTCAAAGAAATCACCCAAGGTGGTGTGGTAGTTATGGGGCGTAAAACCTTGGAGTCGATGGGACGCACTCTACCTAAACGTGTTAATTGGGTGATCACCCGTGACCCAAACTGGGCTTTTGAAGGCACAAAAGTGGCAAACAGTATTGAAGATGCGTTGCAGCAAGCCGTTGCCGATGTGCAAGTCTCAGAAAAGCCAAATACGCTATTTATTATTGGCGGTGGTGAAATTTTTAGCCAAACCATGCCAATCGCTGACCGTCTAGAACTGACTCATATTGAACTAGATGTTCAGGGTGATGCGTATTATCCGGCCATTCCAGCCGAGTTTAAAAAAGTAGCCTCTGAACAGCATGTCGATGAAAAATCAGGCATTGCCTTTGAGTTTGCCCGCTACCAAAAATAATGCTGACAGCCTTGGCAATCTTTGATTATGATGACTTAAACGGAATTTAACTTGTCTCAGGAATGGCGGATGCTGCATTTCATCTTCAGTTTAGGTGTCATTCTTTCTTCTATTTGGCTGAGTATGGCCTTATGGATTCATCAGCCTTTGGGTTGGCTGATGACCCGTGTGCTGATTGGAACTTGGCTGGCTTTTACGCTCAGCATTTTGGGCATTTATATCACTCAACATTTGCTGAGCCGCAATCAAGATATTCTGGTTTATCTATTGGGTTTTGCTTTGGGGCTGTTCTGGTATTTTGGGATGGATGCCAAGCAAGACCGTGACTGGAACCCTGAAGTCGCACGTATGCTGCATTATGAACAAGTACAAGATCAGGTCACGCTGCACAATGTCCGTAATTTTGACTGGCATGCCGATGGCAGCTATACCGAACACTGGGAAACCCGCCAATTTAATCTCAAACAGATTACTGGGGTGAATATTATCACTTCATATTGGATGGGACCTAAAATTGCCCACACCCTTGTCAGCTTCGACTTTGAAAATCAAGCACCTCTGACTTTTTCCATTGAAATTCGTAAAGAAAAACACGAAGAGTTTTCTGCAATTGGTGGCTTTTTTCGACAATATGAACTGAGTCTAGTCGCTGCCGATGAAAAAGATATTATCTACACCCGCAGTAATATTCGGGGTGAGCAAGTTTACTTTTTCCCAATTCAGATGAACCCTCAAGAAGCGCAGGCTTTGTTTCAGGAATATCTGCGTAAAGCCGATGCTTTGGCAGCTAAGCCACGTTGGTACAACACTTTGACCAGTAATTGCACCACACTGTTGTTTGATATGATTCAGGCCGTATCCCAAAAGCGCTTCCCTGCCGACTACCGTCTGTTTGCTTCGGGCTATTTACCTAATTATCTGTACGACTTACAGGCATTAGATCATCGCTGGGATATGCCAACTTGGTATCAACAGGCGCATATTAATCCACATGTGGAAAACTTAAAAGATATCCACAGTCAGGACTTTTCCAGTCTGATTCGCGAAGGTGTACAGCTTGATGCTGTGCCAAAGCAGGCAACCACCTATCACTACCCGACCTATCAAACCAAAGTAATGCCTTGACCTATTTTGGTCATTTGGTTCTGCTAACATCAGCACAACCATAAAACGCCAAGTATCCTCAACAAAATTGCAGCAAAGCTACAAATTCAACTAGAGCAATCATGCATAATTTGTTTAGATAGCAACAATTTCCTAAAAATAAGTGAGCATCCCATGTTCAAAAAATCTTTTGGTATCGCAATATTTGCTTCAGTCATACTCTTCTCTGGATGTGAAAATATGCCAACCCAAACTAGCGCCAGCCAAATCACGGCAATCAATCAGGCCAACTTAGCTCAGCGCACTTGGACTGCAACACAATTGGGCAACACCATGCTCAGCAGCACAGCAACTCAGAATTTACCACAGTTACAATTTGATGCAGCAACACAAAGCGTTACGGGTTCAGATAGCTGTAATCGTTTAAGTGGTAGCTATGTCGCAGGACGTGACACCTTACAACTCGGTCAGTTGGCAACTACACGAATGGCTTGTTTAAACAACAATAATCTGGATCAAAAATTCCATGAAGCGCTAAATAAAGTGACGCATTATCAGGTTTATGGCAAAACCCTGAAATTGCTAGATCTTCATGGAAATTTACTGATTCAGTTTGCCACAGCAACTGCTGCCCGTTAAGGCTTAAGCCCGTTGATAAATCAACGGGTTTCACACGATTCATTCATAAAATATAAGGACAAAATCATGCAACAAGCATTGTTTGGTGGCGGATGTTTTTGGTGTGTTGAAGCCGTGTTTTTACAACTGCAAGGTGTAGAGAAGGTCACCAGTGGCTATGCGGGTGGACACACCTTAAACCCAAGCTATGAAGATATTTGCCGTGGCGACAGCGGACATGCCGAAGTCATTTTGATTGATTTTGATGAACAGCAGATCAGCTATTCACAATTACTGGACGTATTTTTTGCGACACACGACCCAACCACATTAAACCGTCAAGGGAATGATGTCGGCACGCAATACCGCTCTGTAATTTACTATTTAGATGCAGCGCAGCAACAGGCGGCAGCCGACATGATTGCAGCTTTGCAAGCAGAAGGTTTAAATGTTGTGACAGAACTCAGTGCAGCACCTATGTTCTACCCTGCAGAAGATTATCATCAGAATTTTTTTGCTAAAAACCCGAATCAGGGCTACTGTAATTTTTCAATTCCACCCAAACTGAATAAATTACACAGTAAATTTCAGCATTTACTCAGAAAATAAAAGTCAGATTTAATCAGATTTAAATAGTTCTACACGGTGATGGTCATTGCTCAAGCCATCACCGCTATAGCGTACACTTTATTTCACAAAAGTCGTCCAGACAAATGCCTGCGTTTGCCCCTCTAAGCTCATCTTTAACTGATCACCCGACTGTAATGCCGCCACTCCCGCAGGTGTGCCTGTCATCACCACATCTCCAGGCTCCAAACTAAACACTTGGCTAATATCGGCCAACAACGTAGCAATATCAAAAATCAATAAACTTGTGTTGCCTTGCTGACGTAACTCATCATTAATGTCTAAACGATAATGCACGTTTTTCCAGTCCTGAATTTCTGATACATCCACCCAATCTGCCAACACACAAGAACCATCAAAGGCTTTAGCACGTTCCCATGGCTGTCCTTTTTTCTTGAGTTCATCCTGCAATTCACGCAAGGTTAAATCCAAGCCCAAAGTCACTGCACCAACAGCATCAAGCACTTTGGCAGGGTCTGTTTCTGCATTTAATGGCTGATCAATACGTAAACTCAGTTCACATTCATAATGGCAATTGCCCCAGACTTTATTCCAAGAAATGCCATCATTTAAACTGCGTAAACTGCTTGGCGGCTTAATAAATAACACAGGACGATCAGGTACGGCATTACCTAATTCTTTGGCATGGTCTGCATAACTGCGACCGACACAGACAATTTTAGATGGACGTGTACTCATGGTCATCCTCTGATATTTACAAATAGGAAAAATTAAAACTTACTTTTTAAAAGTATTTTCAAACATGGTTTGCTCTGCGGCCTGATTAAATGCACGTTTCGGTACAATCACCACAGTACGGTTTTTTAATTCCAGCATATAGGTCAGTTTACCCACAGCAAAATTTTGCACTTCGTTATAATGAAATACTTGTTTACGGCCATTGGCATACAGTTCGGCATAGTCCTGAAATAAATCAATACCTTGCTCGCTTTTACCAAATTGGTATTTCACAAACTGACGCTTAAACATCATCGGTAAAAACCAGTAGCGCATTAAAATTTGCAACAGCAAAAAGAAAGCACCAAGTGCAATGTAGTAACGACCTACACCATCTAAACCTAAATAAAAGCCCCAAGCGATAATCGCCACACTAATAAATGGGGTAATAAATCGGGTAAATTGTTTTTTACCAAAAGTGGCAAGCGCAAACCCATCTTGAGATTCTTCTAAAGTCAGAAAATAACGGGTCGATAAAGTTGGTGCTGACTCAGTCATAGCATCACATTAAAAATAAAATCTTGCCCAATACTATACCAAAATATCGCCCACCTTATGAGCTGTGGCATCAATTACATAACTTTGCTTTGGAAATGAGTGTATTTGGTTTTAAATAAACAGCAATTAAAACAAAAAATACGCAACAGGATGTTGAATGAAAAAATTAAAGCAATGTATGCTCATTGGTGTACTTTTAGGAACATCTGCTACAGCACTGGCCAAGATTATTCCCTGGAATGCCGAAGTCCCAAGTAGTCTCAGTGCTTATTCAGGCAATGCTCAGCAACTGGCAGAGCTGACTGGCGAGCGGATTTTGATTTATGCCCATCCGACACGTTACACCCAACTCCCCACTTTAAACAATAATGCGGCCAGCAAGGCCCAATATTACAGTGCTGCTGTCGTGCTACCTGTGGCTGAAGCGCAAGTCGAAAAATTATTGCAACATTATCCCAATTATGTGGGGCTATTTCCGACATTAAAATCGGCCAAGGTACTGGAGCAACAAGGTTCGATCCAGCAAGTTAAATATCAAATTCATATCCCTACCCCAATTCCAGTCCTGAATTTTAAAGAAAGTGTGGTAATGCAGCATCACCAAGCTAACAACAGTATCAGCAGCTTGATTATTGATGCTCCAATTCCTTATGGTGCTGGAAAGTTGGAATGGTTTGCACTAGGCCCACATAAAACGCTGGTGACAGTCACGCAATGGGGTGACCTGAATCAACCTAAAGGCTTTTTATTCAGCAAAATTCTGAATGCATTACCTGAGGCCAAACTTGGCATTCCTCCGAGCACCAATGCCTTTCTGCTAGAAGCACTGCAACAACGTTTTAAAAATAAACATGCTACAGCACTGGCAACCCAAGTTCCGCAGATGAAATTCAATGCTCAACAGCTACAGAAAATTGCTCAACTCAGTCAAAAATCAGGTCAACCTGTCAGCTTTTTATTGCCGAATCATCAGGTAAAAGATGGAGCAGCGTCAGAGAATTTAAGATTCAGCAGTACCTATCAATATTTTCCAAATCCAGTTGAAAAATTACAACCGTGGTTAATGGCTGAAGCGACCCAGCAACTTTTTCCTCGGCAGATCAAAAAAGTCGAGCTACATCCAGTCAATCCCCAAAACATAGATGCCAACTATAAAGTCTCGGTAGGTTTAGGGGTCATTCAAATTCCGTTTAATTTCAAAATGCGTTTTTACCAACCTGATGCGCTGCAAAACCACTTCAGTGCCAATGGCGGTGACTTAAAGTTAGTAAAAGGTAGCATGCGCTTACTCCCCCAGTCAGATGGCACCTTATTTCATATTACCAGCAGTATGAAGATTCATGATCAGGCACCGTTTTTATTACGCGCCATGCGCAGTATGCCCTATCATGACGTTTTACCCGCATTAGGTGGCAATACCGTATATGCTTTGAAAGTACAGCAAAAATTAAGATAATAAGTAAACAGAAAGATTCATTTTTATAGAAAAGTTTAAAAATTTCAGACACAAAAAAACCGCATCAAAAGTGCGGTTTTTTATTTCAAGTTGGTGCGCTCAGAGAGATTCGAACTCCCGACCCCTTAGTTCGTAGCCAAGTGCTCTATCCAGCTGAGCTATGAGCGCGACGACTTGATGGGGTGCATTATACGTGTTTTTTTCTGGCTGTTAAGTATTAATTCATCATTTTGCAATCAAATGCACAGATATTGGACGAATCAAAAGAATTTTACCGTAAAACAACTATTGTACTGGCTTGGCTTCGGGTAAATGCATATACCAATATTCACCAAATTTCAGGCACAAAAAAACCGCAATAAAGCGGTTGATTGTTCAAGTTGGTGCGCTCAGAGAGATTCGAACTCCCGACCCCTTAGTTCGTAGCCAAGTGCTCTATCCAGCTGAGCTA
>NZ_JAAZQW010000009.1:0-36079 GCF_012371415.1 Acinetobacter sp. A3 | reverse complement strand
TGCGCTCAGAGAGATTCGAACTCCCGACCCCTTAGTTCGTAGCCAAGTGCTCTATCCAGCTGAGCTATGAGCGCGACATAAGTAAAGCGTGGCGGTGAGAGAGGGATTCGAACCCTCGATACAGTTGCCCGTATGCGTCCTTAGCAGGGACGTGGTTTCAGCCACTCACCCATCTCACCGTAACGTGCCGCCATAATACAAATTAAGTGCTAGTACTGCAAGCTTAGACACCACAATTTTTGCATATTTTTGCTCAATTAAATATTTTTTAAACAATTTTCATGCTTCAATGCAATAATTCAGCGTGATCTTTTGACATTGCATACATAAAAATCTGAAACATCGTAAAATAACGACAGAAAACACATTATTGCAATCATTTACGTGCAGTCTTCACGTACATGACTTATGCTAAACCTATCTTCTGACATGAAGTTTATTACATGATGAAAAATTGGGTCGATCCTGAAGCGAAAGCTGAAGCCGAACGTTACGAAAATCCTATTCCAAGCCGTACCTTAATCTTAGAAACCATTGAAACACTGCAAGCGGCACAGTCACATGCAGACTTGGTCGAGCATTTTGCCATTGCAGATCAAAAAAGTATTGATGCGTTAAGCCATCGTTTAATTGCCATGGTGCGTGATGGTCAGCTCATGAAAGATGGATTTAAGTTCCAGCTGGCTGCAGAACAACCGACCCATGACGCCACGGTTTACATCAACAGTAAAGGTTTAGGCTCTGCCAATATTTCAGGCCATGATGATATTTTGCTGCCTGAACGTGAACTGCGTTTAGTGTTTAATGGCGATCAGGTTAAAGTCCGCCAGACTTCAGTGGATCGTAAAGGCAAAGCATGGGGCTTTATTACTGAAGTCACCCAGCGTCGCGTCAAACAAATCATTGGTAAATTGTCAGAATACGATGGTGAATATTTTATTCAGCCTGCCCAGCCGAATAGCCATCAACCCATTACCTTAGAAAAAGAACTGATTGAACATGCCCAAGTCAAACTGGGCGACTCTGTACGCATTGCAATTGACGACTATCCAACTCGTGAAGAGTTTGCGACTGGTCATATTGTTCAGTCCATGGCAGATAAAGCAGATACCGAAATTATTATTCCACAAACCATTTTGGAATTTGGTCTACCGTATGAATTTCCTGAAGCCGTGATTCAGGAAGCTGAAAGTTTTCAAGAACCTACGGCGCAAGACCGTGAAGGTCGCATCGACTTACGTGATTTAGCCCTAGTTACCATTGATGGTGAAGATGCGCGTGACTTTGACGATGCTGTCTATGCCGAAAAACGCCCAGGCGGGGGTTACCGTGTCGTGGTTGCCATTGCCGATGTCAGCCATTATGTACGTCCTGGCAAACCGCTAGATGATGAAGCGCAGGAACGTGGTACTTCGGTGTATTTCCCACACTTTGTATTGCCAATGCTGCCTGAAGCACTTTCTAATGGTTTATGCTCTCTGAACCCGCATGTAGACCGTTTATGTATGGTCTGTGACTTAAAACTGTCACGTGCAGGTCGTGTTACAGGGTTTGAGTTTTATCCATCGGTCATGCATTCCAAAGCACGTTTAACCTATACCCAAGTGGCTCAATATTTTGAGGGTGACAGTGCTGCCATTCCAGAAGATCGTGAAGTACGTAAATCACTGAATACCCTGTTCCAGTTGTATCAGGTGCTGAAAGGTTTACGTGCTGAACGTCATGCCATGGAATTTGAAACCGTTGAAACCTACATGACCTTTGATGAGTTGGGTGGAATTAACGAAATTTTGCCACGCACCCGTAACGATGCACATAAACTGATTGAAGAATGTATGTTGCTAGCCAACGTCGCAGCAGCAGAATATGCACTAAAACACGATGTGCCAATGCTGTACCGCGTGCATGAACCACCAGAGTTTTCACGTATTCAAAAAGTTCGTGATTTTGTCAAACTGCTTGGCTTGCATTTCCCAGAACAGCCAACGCAAGCTGACTATCAAGCTGTGATTGAAGCCACCAAAGACCGTATTGATGCCCCTAGTATTCATGCAGTGTTATTACGCTCCATGATGCAGGCCTATTATGGTGCCAATAATGCAGGACACTATGGCTTGGCTTATGATGCCTACACGCATTTCACCTCGCCAATTCGCCGCTACCCTGACCTGTTATTACACCGTGCCATTAAAGCGCATTTAAAACAAAAGCCATCTCCACTGTCTGGTGCAGCTTTAGATGATGCAGGCGAACACTATTCTGCAACCGAACGTCGTGCCGACGAAGCCTCACGCTCAGTCACCACATGGCTAAAATGTCACTATATGCAGCAGCATTTAGGTGAAGAGTTTGTAGGAGTCATTTCTGCAGTAGCTGAGTTTGGTCTGTTTGTAACGCTTAAAGACCTTTATGTAGATGGCATGATTCACGTTAGCCAATTGGGCGATGACTTCTTTGTCTTTGACCAAGCCAGCCAAAGTCTGATTGGACAAGCACGAGGTCAAAGCTTTAGCTTGGGCGATGAAGTCAAAATTAAAGTCGCAGCAGTCAATTTAGAAGACCGTAAAATTGATTTTGAATTGATGCAGCAGCTTACCCATGCAGGCCGTGCAGTTCGTATGCGTGCACCACGTGTAGCAAAGCCAATCAGCCGTGAAGCCACTGAACAAGTCTTTTCTGAACGTCCAAGCAAAGCGACTTTAAGTGAAAACGGTGAACAACCTGTACCAAAGAAAAAAGCCAAGAGCAAACCTAGCTCATACAGTAAAAAATCTTCGGCCAAGTCTGAAAGCAAGCCTAAAGACAAAGTGAAGAAAAAGACCAAAGTCAAAAAGAAAAAAGCCAATGCCAAGTCTAAATTAGATTAGCGTGTACTGTTTTCTTGAAACTTCAAAAAGAGCTACGGCTCTTTTTGTTTTTTCAGCGGTTCAGAACAGCTTAACTACATTATTGTGCCTGATTCATCAGTCTAAGCGGCTAAATCTGTGTGCACACCTTGATTTCAGCCCTCAAAAGCCCTACATCTATAAATAATGAACGAAATGAATATGGCATTTAAAATATGAAATTACAGCAAGCAACCTTACCTGTTCCACAATTTGATCAAATTACACTGGCAGATTTAAAACAAAAAATTGAACACGCCATTCAGCAAGGGCAGCAGTTTTTAAATACGCTTACGGCTGTACCTGACAATACCACGGCGCAACTGCAGATTTTGGAACAGATTGACCAGCTCGAAAATAATATGAGTGAGGCATGGGGTGTACTGTCACATTTAAATGCCGTCATGAATAACCCTGAAACCCGTGAAGTGTATCAGGCGCTATTACCGAGTTTAAGTGACTACTACACACAGCTTGGTCAACACACGGTGTTGTACCAAACTTATCAACATATCCACGATGCCAACACATTTAAAGATTTACCTGCCGCACAACAAAGTGCAATTCAACTGGCTTTACGTGACTTTAAGCTTTCAGGTGTCGCCTTAGAAGGTGAAGCCAAAAAACGCTATGCC
The DNA here is from genome assembly GCF_012371415.1 of Acinetobacter sp. A3. Lineage (NCBI taxonomy): Bacteria > Pseudomonadati > Pseudomonadota > Gammaproteobacteria > Moraxellales > Moraxellaceae > Acinetobacter > Acinetobacter sp. A3. The sequence continues at coordinate 32,559 of NZ_JAAZQW010000009.1, read as the reverse complement.
GAAATTTCTGCACGTTTATCGCAACTGTCCTCTGACTTTTCCAATCACGTGCTTGATGCCACACAAGCCTATTACAAAGTTTTATCGGAAGATGAACTCAAAGGTTTGCCACAAAGTAGCATTGAGTTACTGAAACAATATGGTCAGCAACGTGAGTTGGAACAAGCTGTAGCCACACTGGATATTCCTGCATATTTAGCCATTATGACCTATGCAGATGACCGTGCTTTACGTGAAACTCTATATCAAGCTTACACCACACGAGCATCCGATCAATCAGACCAGTCTGAATTTGACAATACACCAATCATGCAAGAAATCCTGAATTTGCGCCAAGAAATGGCTCAGCTGCTCGGTTTTAACAATTACGCAGAATTATCCCTTGCCAGCAAAATGGCACCAAGTGTCGAAGCAGTCGATCAGTTCTTGCGTGAACTAGCAGAACATGCACGAGCACCTGCAGAAAAGGAAATTGCAGAACTTAAAGCCATTGCTGCCAAAGACGGCATTGATACCCTGCAACCATGGGATACAGGCTACTATTCAGAAAAATTAAAACTGCAACAATTTAACCTTTCGCAGGAGATGCTAAAACCGTATTTCCCTGCCCCTAGAGTGGTAGATGGCTTGTTTAACATCGTAAAGCGTTTATACGATGTTGATATTATTGAGCGTGCTGCCCCTGTTTGGCACCCGGATGCACGCTATTTTGAGCTTGAAGATCAAGGGCAAGTGATTGGTGGTTTTTACTTTGACCTGTATGCGCGTACAGGCAAACGTGGCGGCGCATGGATGAGTGGTTTCCGCTCACGCATGCAACTCTCTCAAAATTTACAAAAACCGATTTGCTATATGGTGTGTAACTTTACCCCACCTGTGGCAGACCAACCTGCCCTACTCACCCATGATGAAGTAATTACTCTGTTCCATGAGTTTGGTCATGGTTTACACCACATGCTGACTGAAGTGGATAATATTTCTGTAGCAGGCACACATGGCGTGGCATGGGATGCAGTGGAATTACCAAGTCAGTTCATGGAATTCTGGACTTGGGATCAGGACAGTTTAGATATGCTGAGTGCGCACATTGATACGCAAGCGACACTACCTGAACACTTGCTCAAAGCGCTGTTAGATGCACGTTTCTTCCAATCAGGTATGCAAAGCCTACGTCAAATTGAATTTGCCCTATTTGACTTAAGTATTCACCGCAGCAACCCTGCATTAACCGCTGAACAGATTCAAGCCACCCTAAATGACATTCGCCAGAATTATGCCGTTGTGCCGACCACAAGCTATAACCGTTTCCAGCACAGCTTTAGCCATATTTTCGCAGGCGGCTATGCAGCAGGTTATTATTCGTACAAATGGGCAGAGGTTTTGGCCAGTGATGCCTTTGATCGTTTTGAAAATGAAGGACTGTTTAATACCGAAACGGGTAAGCAGTTTAGACAGTTTATTCTAGCAGTTGGCGGAAAAGATTCAGCACTTGATGCATTTATCAATTTCCGCGGACGCGAGCCAAAAATAGACGCACTATTACGTCATCAAGGTTGGACGAACACGGTGAAAAACGCTTAAACTAAGAACTTTAGATGAAGTTAGGGGAGTCATGATGACCATTAAACGTCGTTTCATTGCAGGCGCAAAATGTCCAAAATGTCAGGCGATGGATCGGGTTGTCATGCTCACCGCTGGCGAAGCTGAATGGATCGAATGCATCGAATGTGATTATACGGAAAACCGTCCAACACATATTGATGAACCTGAAATCCCTGAGATTTCAGATGAAGTTGGGGTGATCCAGTTTAAGCCTCGTCAGTCAAAATAAAACAATAAGGTTCAACGCATGACTGAAGATCAACGACATAACCCTAAATTCCTGTGGGCGATTACGGGGAGCTTAATTGTTGTCATTATTGCCGTGTTTATCTTTCAATGGATGGGCAGCGCAGACAATGACACAGACATGCAAGCCACACCACCAGTAACGGCTCCTGCGGCTAAATCTGCACCACCCGAAGCAACTTCGTTGCAAGATGCAGAAGCAGCACCAAAACAGTTGGTCACTGAAGATTTACTTAAAGCGCCTGTTCCTGAAAATGCTGCTCTTGCAAAAGAAGAAGTGGCTAAATTGGATGACATTCGAAACCAATTGAATGATCAGAGCAGCTTGTTAAAACAGCAGCATGCCGATGCCGATGAGTTGATTAAACTCAAAGAAGAACAAATTAAAATTTTGGAGGCACAGCTAGCGCAATAACAGCCTTGCTGTGCAATATCTCGTCTGTACGTCGTCAATTTAAGCTAGAATAGCCCTAGGTTATTCTGGCTTTATTTGTATGACATCTCCCAGTTCTGCCCAACAGAATTTGCTCAAAGCAATCATGCTGTTGACCTGCTCGGCTTTTCTTTTTTCATTGATGGGTGTCTGCGTGCGTTATGCCTCAGAAACGGTAGATAACGCCACTGTGGTCTTTTTCCGCAATTTTATCGGCATCTTTATTTTTATCCCGCTACTTTTTAACAAAGGCTTGAGCTTTTTTAAAACACAAAAATTGTGGATGCATACTTGGCGTTCTGTGGTCGGTCTTACCGCCATGTATGGCTTTTTCTATGCCATTGCCAATTTAAAACTGTCCAATGCAATGGTTTTTACTTACTCCTCACCAATCTTTATTCCGCTGATTGCATGGCTGTTCCTTAAAGAAAAAATCACCAAGTCGATGCTTTTGGCTGCATGTATCGGTCTATTTGGCGTGTTGTTTGTGGCCAAACCCGATGCAGGTATGTTTAACAGTATGTCTGCCATTGGTCTCAGTGCCAGTTTTTTAGCAGCAATGGCATTTGTCACAGTACGTGCTCTGACACAAACCGAACCACCTGAACGGATTGTGTTTTACTTTTGCCTGATTGGTACGCTCATTTCGGTCATTCCTATGTTTTGGTCATGGCGTCCCTATACTTGGACTGAACTGAGTTTTTTAATTGGTGCAGGACTCTTGGCCAATATCAGTCAGATTTTTATGTCAAATGCCTATCGTCTTGCCCCTGCTGGCCAAATTGGCCCCGTAAATTATATTGCGATTATTTTTGCAGGAATTTGGGGCTTCAGTTTTTGGCAAGAAACGCCTGATGTGTTTAGCTTAATTGGTTTTGCTCTAATTCTGACTGCCATCGTGTTATGCAGTCCATTGCTACAAAAACGCTGGCATCACCACCCTTCAGACCATTAAGTTTATCAATCAGATCATTCGGATACAAAATACCCTGTCACAAGGACAGGGTATTTAAGATTTTATTAATTATATAAGGCTTATCAAAAGCTTACTCATACCAACCGAATAACTTAAACATATAAGGCACATAGGCAATGATAAGCATAGCTGGCAGCATCACAATCACAGGTAAAATCCAGCGTTCAAAGCGATAGTAGAAGGATTTATGTCTGACTTCTGCATCTGCTGCTGCAACTTCTTCATCGCCAATGGACTGACGTGCCAATAAATGGTTCAGTGCCACAGGTGGTGTGACATAGCCTAGCTCGAAGCCAATCAGAGTAATCATCCAGAAATGCACAGGATGAATACCATATTGATAAGCTACAGGGGCAACCGTTGCAGAAATCAGAATCACCGCACCAAACGGATCCATGATCATTCCCACAAAAATCATCAGGGCAACAATCAAACTAATCACAATGAAGATGCTGCTAATATCAGTTGGGAAAGCATCCATAATTTCAATGCGTTCTAAATAGCCCCCTACGCTCACCGACAGCGCCATCAGAATCACCAAAGCACCAATGTGTCCCACCGTTTCACTGGTAGATAGATGTAATGCTTTAAAGAATCCATATTGACGCAATGGTGAGTCTGGAGCAGTCAGTAATGAGCGCTCCGCAGAATTTTCAGTCTGTGATGCTGCGGGCTGCGTATCTAAGGTCTGATCCCACTGCCCCATTGGTGGAATCGGTGCAGGTTCGTGGCGTAATTTATCAAACAACACCATCATCAAAAGAATCACAGGCATCATCACAGGTGCTGTAAATTCATTCATATTGGTGTCGAGAGCATATTTATAGAAAGCCCAAATCAACACAAAAATGATGATATACGGCAAGACTGGGCCTAAAGCACGGAATGACAGAGGTGCAGCAACACTTGGCGCAGCAATACGGAATTTACTCTCGGCAAAGAACAGCGAAATGATCAAGAATAAAGTTGAGGTCAATAAGAAGACATACAAGCCATAGTGATACAGCAAGTCCGTTGTAACTTCTTTATTGAGCGATGCCACGACCACAATCAAGAGACATGGACGTAAAACCACACCCATTGAACCAGACATCGCTGTGGCAGCCAATGCAAACTGACGACGTCCACCTGCATTCCAAACCTCTTTATAAATAATCGCACCTGCAGCAATTACAAAAATACCCGATGCACCTGTATAGGCTGTTGGTAAGGCTGCTGCAATCAAAATCAACCATGTAAGGGTTTCTGGGGCAAGATGCCATGGACGCAAAATATTCAAGAACAAGTCGACAATTCGAGTTTGTTTCAGCAACATCCCCGCCCAAATAAACAGCGCCAAATTGAGGAAGATACTGGAGAATTCAACCAACTGCCCCAAGTAAATCCCTTGCCCCATCGGATAATCCATCAGGAAGGTGAAGGAAAAGCCTGTACTAATCGCCATATACGCGTACAAAGGTACACTCAGGAAAGCCAACCCTAAACTGCCGCCCTCACGTGTCGGTGCAGGTGGTTTGAACAACTGAAATAGGCTGATCAAGGTGAGCGTTGTAAACAAGATCATCCACAGCCAGTAAATAATCTGCATCTCGCTGCTCATCGGTACGCCCGAATTCAGCACAGAACGATATTGGCTAATACTTGATGCGGTCAAGAAACCATTTGCCACCAGCATTAAGGTCGAATACACCTTAAAATCAATTTTCGTGGCAGGCCCACGTAAACCAATATGGTGGGTTTTTAAAGTGGCACTAATTGCCGCAAACACCACCATCAACACCAACAAAATAGCGCGATTTTCAGTACCAAATTTAAAGATGCCAAAAAATGAGGTTTCTACCGTACGGTAGAGCGCTAAGCTTGGATGCGCTTGAATGTGCTGAATCGCTTGATCGTGAAATTGATATTTTTCTTCACAAATTTGTTTAGCCGCCAAAATAGAAGAACGCACATCGGACTCTGAAGCTGTCCCAAAAATATCGGCAAACTCATCGGCAGCATTGGCCTGCATTTGTGCCTTCACCTGTGCATCTACATCGGGGTTGCGCTCACAATCGGGCGCTGTCGGTTCAGCGCGTAAAAATGAATATTGCATGCCTGTTGCAGGGTCGCCATATAAGCGCTCGCCCATACGCAACAACTGACCATGTACCATTTCACCGGTGCCAATAATCAAGGTAAGTAACAGTAAGATCAAAATAACGAATGTAGAAATCCATTCTGTCCATATATGTCTGAGCAAAGCCAAGCCAGACCTGCGTTGTCCGTTATTGTGCATATATTGTCCTGTTTTTATTTTGCGCAGAAACCAAATCGCTCGAATCTCTGTCGGTTTTTCATCAATAGAAAAATCCATCTTCTATTGGGTTTTTTATATTCTGTTTAAATGTGCATCAAAGTAATGATCATTAAAATGACAATATAGATTTTCTTTTTCGTTAAAATGGTCAACTGTCATACGGTTCGGTTGCTATCGTTGTATTGGAATATGCTTTATTTAGGGTCGATGCAATAGGCCCAAATAATATAGCCCAATGCAAAAAATACCCCCCAAATCACCCCCAGTAAATGCGCTTCAACTAAAACAGGGCTACCAATGAGTTCAGCTGTACCCAAACTGCCCATGGTATTTTCCCAGAATAGTTTTAGTAAAATCAGCGTCAATACCAAAGTGGCAAAACTACGTTCTTTTTTATAGAGTAAATGAACACAAGCTACGGCCACATAAGCACCATGCAGCACACCAGACAGGCCTGCATAGGCATCAATATCGGCAAGAAAATAATAAAAACTCAAACTGATTGCAGGGGGTAACACCAAGAGCAGTGCGGCAAAGTGCCAGACTTTGGCATGTGGAAAAATAAAAGGTAAACAGGCAAAAGCAATCATGTTGAGTAAGTAATGTATCCAACCGACATGTACCCAATGCCCTGTCCATAAACGCCAGAACTCATCCAGCAAATGGCTAGACCAGTAAATAAAATGCTCTGCAAAGACCTGTAAGCATGCAGAAATTGACATACATGCCGCAATAAACACAATTTTTCGATTGAGAAATTGAGATGAATATTGCATAGGTAACTTTGCCCTCCAGTTATTCTTATTATGTCCTGATATTCAACAATGCTTGCCCAATGTGAATACAACAACAATTCAGATTGGGCAAAGTTGCTTACAGTTTACAGTTGTGCTGCGGTATCCTCATTAAACAAATCATCTAATTCTGATGAGTTGTCCTGTTCATCCCAGAAGCGCTTCATTGCATCATCATTGCCACGGATCCCTGTATTTTCTGTCCAATAACGGTCAGAAATTCCTTGTACCATGCTTCCGGCCATGGCATCAATCAGTTTAAATTGTGGATTGACAGGTTTTTCGTCACTGCGAGCATTAGCAAAAGATTTTAAAGCATCCCGAATTTTGGCATCTTCACCACTGGCTTGCGCTGCAACTGCATACAAAGCATGAGATAAACGTACACCTTTGGCTTCGCCAATTTGCATGGATTGTTTTAAGGTTTGATACGGATCAGGTTTACCATCTCCTGCACCTGGCAATAAGGTCCAAATTACTGCACGGGTGGCTTCAGGTGCACCCCAGAATTTTTCATTGTTTAAACAGGTCATTCCACGTTCAACAATTGCTGCAATATCTTTAGGTACATGCACAGCACCGCCTGAATTAATATCATTGGTCATGGCTTGTAAACCACTGAGCATGCCCAGCATATATACGGTTTGTTCAATATCGCCGTTCATTTTAGGGCAGCCTTCTCCTAAGGCTTTTCTATATTTCTTTTCCCAACGATGCTGAAACAGTTGATAACCCGTATATTGGCGTTGTGCTGCCAATGCTGCCCAGCGTTTTTGCTGAATACGCGCATCTTGTGCCTCTGACACCTGCCCTGCTTTGGCCGCACGTAAATAGCGCAGCTCTGCATCCAAGGCTTTTTCTTCAGCACAAATTCCTGCAGCCGAGTACATCAATACTGCAACACGTGTCGGGTCTGCACCCATGTCTTTGGTGGCCATAATGGCTGGTGTAAGTGAGTTACCAGAATTACACACCATTTCAGCATCTTCCATGGCCAAAATTGGCGGCACAATATGCTTTTCAGTAAAACCAAGCGCGACATTCGCTCCCGTTTTAACCACTTGTGAACAACCTGATAATAATAAACTTGTGATTGCGAATACGGCCACACCCTGGCCTATTTTTTGGACTTGCGACATTTTCCTGTCCTCTATAATTGTGTTTATGTCCATTGCAACAAACATAGCAGAAGCAATATCTGAATAAAAGCATCTTGCTTCAGCTTCAGATAGATAACTTTGCCATGTTTTTCAGTCTTGAAAATTGACTGTAATCTGTCATCCGACAAAATTTAGGCAAAAAAAAGTAGCATTGCGACGGTTCAGCACATGCTACTTATTAACTGGTACCCGCTTACGCGGTATAAATAAAAAATCTTTCAACAAATTACAATCCAATCATTTCATTGCTCTGCAATGTATTGCTCTACACTTGTCTGGAATCAATATAACCAAAAATAGGGATAAGGTTAATCTTTTTTGCCAATTTAAAATGACTGATTAGAGCACAAAAAGTGAGTGATTTTTTTATCTTTATGATAATTATGTTTTTTTATTTTATTAAAAATATACAAATGTCCGAAAACTAGAGCATTTTCGCCAATACTTTAAGTGCTTTCCATTCGGCAGTAGAAACTTGATCACACCAAATCACAGCAGGTTTTAATGCCTTCTGAAAATACAGCACAATATAAATTTGATGATCAACGACTTGCCGCAACTGTACGCGACGAATTTCTGTTTGCTGCGGTGTCGTTTTTCTTAGTGTTTTTATATGCTGTGATGCTGCCTGCGGAGCAAAATAGGCAATCGACCATTCATGTTCATCTAACTGATCTAAACTCAGGATGCGATTGCTCTTTAAAAATTTGAAATAGGCTCCGCCTAAAATTAGACAACAACAAAGCCATAGCCATGTTGCTAAAACCTGTGCCAAAAGCAGCACAATCACACTTCCAACCATCAGCTGAAACAGCAAAGCCAAACGACTGCGTTTCAGCTGAATTTGCTGTTTAGCCATGTACATAATTTTTGAGTTTTTGAATAAAGTCTTTTAACTCAGGGCGTGGCGGCTCAGCTACTTCCATAAACCAGTCCAGTAAGTCTGGGTCTTCCTGTGCAACCAAATCGGCAAACATTTGTTTTTCTTCTGCGCTGGCATTTAGATAATGATTTTTTACATACGGGTCAAAGTAGACATCAATTTCCTTTAAACCACGACGGGCGCGGTAAATGACTTTACGTTCTTCTAAGCTGATGTCTTCACTCATGGTTATTCCCCATTCAAATTAAACTCCAGCTAGTTTAACCGACCCCTTTTAAAGTTTCGATGACTTTTGTGCAGCATTGACCAAAAGCATCATTCTGTCTGCTGAATTAAGCATTCTGCACCTTGTTCAGCTTAAGTAACTCTTCTAAGGTGAATTTAAAACAACACCATCAGGAAGATGACCCTATGCAATCTGCTGCAATTCGTCCCATTCAAAATATGTTGCCACGAACTTTATTTAATGCTGAACATGAAAGTTTTCGTGATTTAGTGCGCAAATTTTATCTGCAGGAGGTGATTCCGCATACAGAAAGATTTGAAGCACAACAGCATGTAGACCGTGAACTTTGGCAAAAAGCAGGTGCATTGGGTTTACTGTGCAGCACCATGCCTGAACAGTATGGAGGTTCAGCGGTAAACCGTTTATACAGCATGATTCTACTTGAAGAACAAGCCTATGCAGGTGACAGTGCTACAGGATTTTCACTGCACTCAGATATTGTTGCAAATTACATCAACAACTTTGGGACTGACGCGCAAAAACAGCATTGGTTAGCACGAATGGCCACGGGTGAAGTCATTACCGCCATTGCCATGACCGAACCAGGCACAGGTTCGGACTTACAAGCAGTGCGTACAACTGCAGTAATAGATGGTGATGACTATGTGATTAACGGTTCTAAAATTTTTATTACCAATGGCTATTTGTGCGATATGGCTATCGTAGTTTGTAAAACAGGCAATACCGATAAAGGCTCGGCAAATTTATCTTTAATTATGGTCGAAGCAGATCGAGTCGGTTTTAGCAAAGGCAAACCACTGAATAAAATTGGAATGAAAGGCCAAGACACTTGTGAGCTGTTTTTTGACAATGTTCGCGTACCACGAGCGAATTTACTCGGCACTGAAGGCGCAGGGTTTATGCTACTCATGCAAGAACTGGCTTGGGAACGTTTGATCGTCGCTATTCTGTGCCAAGCTGGCGCAGAAGCTGCCTTTGCACACACTTTGCAATATACCCAACAACGACATGCCTTTGGTAAAAGCTTGAAAAGTTTTCAAAATACGCGTTTTAAACTAGCAGAGCTGCGTACAGAAATCGATTTCTGCCGTACTTTTGTCGATGGCTGCATGCAACTGCAACTGAATAATCAACTCAGCGTAGAAGCGGCTGCAGCGGCAAAATACAAAGTTTCAGAACTGTATTCCAAAGTGGTCGATGAATGCTTACAACTACATGGTGGTTATGGCTATATGCTGGAATATCCAATTGCACGTGCCTATTTAGACAATCGTGCCAATCGTATTTATGCAGGCAGCAATGAAATTATGAAGGAGTTGATTGCACGTTCTTTATAGAGCATCGATCCATGCAGAGAATTTGGTGCAAGCGTATCTTGCATACACTTGCACCATAAGTTTTAAGACACTAATTTCGGCTTACGCTGCTGCACTGGTGCCTGTTTTTTGAATTTTAAAATACCATCTTCAAAACTGGCTTGTTTCAATGTTTTACGATCTTTCAAATAGTTATTGGTCACACGCCATGGTGCATGTTTGCCTTGTTTCGGCATCACATCGGCAGCCCGGGCAATGTAGCCTGAACTTAAACTGCCCAACACCGTATCTTCCAACAACTCAGTTTGATCACCTTGTGGGATGACCTCATCATAGCCTTGTTGATCCATATAGTTGAATAAACGACAGATATAATCCGCGGCAACATCAACTTTTAAAGTCCAAGACGCATTGATATAACCAATAATTAACGCCATATTCGGTACATCACTCACCATTACGCCCTGATAAAGCATGTGCTTCGAGGTATCCATTGGCTGACCGTCAATTGTGGCTTGTATGCCCCCTAGAATCTGAATGTTCAAGCCTGTTGCAGACACAATAATATCTGCGTCTAAATGCTTACCTGATTTTAATTGCACCCCTGTTTCGGTAAATTGCACGATATGATCCGTTTCAATTGATGCATGGCCTTCACGTAAAATGGTAAATAAATCTCCATCAGGCACGACACATAAGCGTTGATCCCACGGATTATAATGCGGCGTGAAATGTTTCATGTCGACTTTGCCTTTGAGCTGCATCTGAATCGACTTTAATAACAAAGTGCGGAGCAATTTTGGTTGCTTTTGTGCCAAGGCATAAATGGCACGCTGCATGCCAATGTTACGTGCACGTATAATTTTATAAGCAACATCTTCAGGTAAAACCTTACGCATCTGCTCGTAAACAAAATCCATAGCAGGCACAGATGCAATATAGGTTGGAGAGCGCTGCAACATCGTTACATGCGCTGCACCTCCTTTAACCATGGCAGGTACTAAAGTAATTGCCGTTGCTCCACTGCCAATAATGAGAACTTTTTTACCACGATAATCAAAATTTTCAGGCCAATGCTGCGGATGAATAAAAGTGCCTTTAAACGCTGCTTGATTTGGAAACTCCGGTTGAAAACCCTGATCATAGTTATAATAACCAGTACAACCGAGTACAAAATTAGCTACCCAAGTTTCAATCTGCTGGGCTGCATTTTCGATTTTTAACATCCATTTACGCGCTTGGCTGTCATAGTTAGCAGATAACACGCGATGCTGAAAATGAATTTTACTGTTTAATGATTTTTCTTGAATAACTTCAGCCAAATAACCTTTGATTGATGCGCCATCCGCCAGTACATTGGTTTTTTTCCAAGGTTTAAAGTTATAGCCAAAAGTAGACATATCCGAATCTGAACGAATACCAGGATATTGAAATAAGTCCCACGTTCCACCAAAACTTTGGCGACGCTCAATAATCTCAAAAGAACGCTGCGGGCAATGTTGCGTGAGGTGTGCAGCCAAACCAATACCCGAAATACCTGCCCCGATAATTAAAATATCAACCTGCTTATCCATGTTTTATTGTCCAGTTTGAATGATGATTTTTATTAAAACACATATTTGACAATACACAATGTCAAGTTTAAAAAAAGAAGCTTAAATTCTTATCATTTCAGGACAATTTTAGATAATCAGCATGCTTGAAAAATTTACAGGCATAAAAAAGACCGGTAAAACCGGTCTTTTTCGAACAACGTGCGTTATTCTTGGCGAAATTATTTAACTTCGCGATCTACTAGCTCAACGTAAGCCATCGGTGCAGCATCACCTGCACGGAAGCCCGCTTTAAGAACACGTAGATAACCGCCGTTACGTTCTTTGTAACGAGGGCCAAGAACGGTAAATAATTTACCAACAGTTGCTGCTGAACGAGTACGAGCAAACGCCAAACGACGGTTTGCTACTGTATCGTTTTTAGCTAAAGTGATTAAAGGCTCAGCAACACGACGTAATTCTTTTGCTTTAGGAACAGTCGTTTTGATTAACTCGTGTTCGAACAAAGAATTAGCCAAGTTTTGGAACATCGCTTTGCGATGGCTGCTTGTACGGCCTAATTTCACACCACTATTACGATGACGCATGGTGATAGTCCTACTTAATTAACGGCTACGATAGGCGAAACGATCGTCCATACGGAGACTAGCTGGTGGCCAGTTCTCTAAACGCATGCCGAGCTGTAAGCCTTTTGAAGCCAGAACATCTTTGATCTCTGTAAGCGATTTTTTACCCAAGTTAGGCGTTTTAAGTAGCTCAACTTCAGTACGCTGTACAAGATCACCAATGTAGTAAATATTTTCTGCTTTCAAACAGTTAGCAGAACGAACAGTAAGCTCTAGATCATCTACTGGACGAAGCAAGATTGGATCAACTTCTTCACGAGGCTCTTGAGCAACAGGAGCTTGATCTTTCTGAAGATCAACAAAAATTGCAATTTGTTGTTGCAAGATTGTTGCCGCTTTGCGGATTACTTCTTCTGGATCTACAGTTCCGTTGGTTTCAAGATCAATGACCAACTTGTCAAGGTCAGTACGTTGTTCTACACGCGCATTTTCTACGATGTAAGACACACGTTTGATTGGGCTATAAGAAGCATCTAACTGCAAACGACCTACAGGGCGAGTTTCGCCTTCTGGGAAACGTGAGTCAGATGTTTCATAACCACGGCCTTGAGCAACTTTCAGGCGCATTTTTAAATTGCCTGTAGCACTTAACGTGCCGATCAAGTGTTCAGGGTTAACCACTTCAACATTATGTGGTAAACGAAGGTCTGCAGCAGTTACATCGCCTGGACCTTGTTTTTCCAATGTCAAATAAGCTTCATTTTGATCGAACAGCTTAATAGACAATCCTTTCAGGTTCAGCAAGAGCTCGACGATGTCCTGCTGCAAGCCTTCCAAAGTACTGTACTCGTGCTCGACACCTTCAATTTCAACTTCTACCACAGCTGCGCCAGGTAAAGAAGAAAGAAGGATGCGACGTAAAGCATTACCAAGAGTATGACCAAAGCCACGCTCTAATGGTTCTAGAATAACTTTTGCCGAGGTCCCGCTTGCCGCTTCGACCTTGATCGCTTGCGGAGTAAGAAACTCATTTGCAGTACGCGTCATTATTGCTACCTCAAGGATTATTTAGAATACAATTCTACAATCAAGCTTTCGTTGATTTCAGCAGGTAAATCAGAACGATCTGGTGCAGCTTTGAACGTACCTTCTAATTTAGAATGGTCAACTTCCATCCAAGAAGGGATACCACGTTGAGCAGCCAATTCAATTGCGTTTTTAATACGTAATTGTTGTTTTGCACCTTCGTGAACTGCAATTACATCACCAGCTTTAACTTGGATAGACGCAATGTTAACACGACGACCATTTAAAGTAATGCTACGGTGAGATACAAGCTGACGAGCTTCTGCACGTGTAGAACCAAAACCCATGCGATAAACAACGTTATCAAGACGGCTTTCGAGCAATTTCAACAAGTTTTCACCTGTTGCGCCTTTCACACGAGCAGCTTCTTTATAGTAGTTACTAAATTGACGCTCTAAAACACCGTACATACGACGTACTTTTTGTTTTTCACGTAATTGTAGTGAGTACTCAGATTGCTTACCACCACGAGCCCCGCCATGTTGGCCAGGTGCTTTAGCGTGTTTTTTAGTTTTGACGTCAAAAGGTTTAACGCCAGATTTAAGTTGCAGGTCTGTCCCTTCGCGGCGAGAGAGTTTGCATTTTGGACCAATATAACGAGCCATGAATGTTTCTCCTTACACGCGACGTTTTTTAGGTGGACGGCAACCGTTGTGAGGGATTGGAGTCACATCGGTAATGCTGTTAATTTTATAACCCACTGCACCTAATGCACGAACCGCAGACTCACGACCTGGACCAGGACCTTTAACAAGGACGTCCAAGTTTTTCAAACCGTAATCTAAAGCAGCTTTACCAGCAACTTCAGCAGCTACCTGAGCAGCGAACGGAGTTGATTTACGTGATCCACGGAAGCCTTGTCCACCTGAGGTAGCCCAAGCCAGTGCATTACCTTGACGATCGGTAATGGTCACAATGGTGTTATTAAAAGAAGCGTGAATGTGTGCAACACCTTCAGAGACGGTACGAGTGACCTTCTTGCGTGTGCGAGTATCTTTAGCCATCTTTTAGCTTCCAGAAATCTTATTTCTTAATCGGTTTGCGCGGACCTTTACGGGTACGTGCGTTAGTTTTGGTGCGTTGACCACGGACAGGCAAGCTGCGACGATGACGAAGACCGCGGTAGCAGCCTAAATCCATTAAACGTTTAATGTTCATGGAAATTTCGCGACGTAAGTCACCTTCGGTCGGAACCTTAGCAACTTCTGCACGAATCGCATCAAGCTGAGCGTCATCTAGTTCACGGATCTTTGTTGTTGGTGCGATGCCCGCAGCAGCCAAGATAGTCTTAGCAGTGTGGCGACCAATACCAAAGATATAAGTGAGAGAGATAACAGCGTGCTTGTTATCCGGAATGTTTACACCGGCAATACGAGCCATTCAATTTTCTCCAAAAAGGCAGTTAAGATAATCAACCGCCCCACAAAAATCTTGAGGGGCGGATAATAACCTAATTAGCCTACTGAAATCAACAGGTCTTAATCAAATTAACCTTGACGCTGCTTATGACGAGGTTCTGCGCTGCAAATTACGCGGATAACCCCATTACGACGGATAACTTTACAGCTACCACAAATTTTCTTTACAGAAGCTTGTACTTTCATGATGAAACCTCTAAGTGCGCTTATCCCTTAGGATGAGCAGTCGTTTTTCTCATTAACGTTTGATTATCGTACTGGTGCGAGGTGAGATGTGCTTGAAGCTGAGCCATAAAGTCCATCACGACCACCACAACAATCAGCAATGAGGTACCACCCAAATAGAATGGAATACCAAAAGAGCTCTGTAATACCATTGGCATTAAACAAATCACTGTGATGTAAATCGCGCCAATAAAGGTCAAACGACTGAGAATATGATCTAAGTAACGAGCAGTTTGCTCACCTGGGCGAATACCAGGCACATAAGCTCCGCTGCGTTTCAAGTTCTCTGAAACCTCTTTAGGACTGAATACCAGCGCTGTATAGAAGTAACAGAAAAAGATAATTAACGCACCAAAGAGCACCAAATACAACGGTTGTCCAGGCGACAATA
Source organism: Acinetobacter sp. A3 (assembly GCF_012371415.1). Lineage (NCBI taxonomy): Bacteria > Pseudomonadati > Pseudomonadota > Gammaproteobacteria > Moraxellales > Moraxellaceae > Acinetobacter > Acinetobacter sp. A3. Next base: position 17,364 of record NZ_JAAZQW010000009.1, on the reverse strand, counting down.
CCAATGCCAAGTCTTGAAGACTACGCTTGATTAATCCTGCATTAGGATCTGCACTACCCACCCACTGACCTAAGCTCGCAGGGAACAAAAGCAATGAACTGGCAAAGATTGCAGGAATAACACCTGCCATATTAATTTTTAATGGCAAATGCGTTTGCTGTGCAGTAAATACACGACGACCTTGTTGTTTTTGAGCATAGTTTACTGGAATACGACGCTGCGCCTTCTCAATAAACACAATTGCTGCAAGTACACCCAATGATAAGAGGCCAAAAATTGCCAAGCCAATCAGACTAGACTGACCGCTATCAATAGATGAGAAAGACTGCATAATTAAATTAGGCAAGCCTGCAACAATACCTGCGAAAATGATCATGGAAATACCATTACCCACTCCGCGTTCGGTAATTTGTTCACCCAACCACATTAGGAACATAGTTCCTGCTACCAAAGAGGTAACAGCTGGAACGTAAAAAGCCAGACCTGAAGTAAGGGTAATCCCTTGACTAATCAGACCTGCACACATACCAATTGCTTGCACAAGTGCAAGAAAAAGTGTTCCTTGGCGCGTATATTGATTAATTTTACGCTTGCCTTGTTCGCCTTCTTTTTTCAAAGCTTCCAGCGAAGGAACCACGGTTGACATTAACTGCACAATAATCGATGCAGAAATGTATGGCATGATCCCTAAAGCAAGAATCGACATCCGCTCTAATGCACCACCCGAAAACATGTTAAACAAACCAAGGATTGTACCTTGGTTTGCATTAAACAAATGTTCAAGTGCAGCATTATTAATGCCTGGTACTGGAATATGCGCTCCTAGTCGAAACACCAACAACGCACCAATGAGAAACATCATTCGGCGTATAATTTCACGATATTTCACATGAAATGGTTGGCCTTTCATCATATGAACATGACCTGAAGAACTAGGAGTCATAGACACTGGGAATTACTCCTCGACTTTACCGCCAGCAGCTTCAACAGCAGCTTTAGCGCCTTTAGTCACAGCAACACCTTGAACAGTGAATGCGCGAGTAATTTCACCAGAAAGTACGATACGAGCACGAATCATATCTTTACGTACAACGTTCGCTGCTTTTAAAGTTTCTAGGCTAACGATGTCGCCTTCAACTTTAGCAAGCTCAGATAAACGTACTTCAGCAGTTTTCAAAGCGATTTGGCTAGTGAAACCGAATTTAGGTAAACGACGATATAACGCAGTTTGACCACCTTCGAATCCAGGACGTGTACCACCGCTCTTACGTGAGTTTTGACCTTTGATACCACGACCACCAGTCTTACCAACGCCAGAACCGATACCACGGCCTAGACGACGGGCTTCACGCTTAGCACCTTCTGCAGGTGCAAGTTCATTTAAACGCAGAGTCATGGCTTATTCCTCTACACTAACCATATAGTAGACTTGGTTGATCATACCACGGTTAGAAGGCGTATCTTGCACTTCTACAGTATGACCAATACGACGCAGACCTAAACCTTTAAGGCTAAGCTTGTGATTTTTCAAGCGGTGCGATGCAGATTTAGTCTGGGTAACTTTAATCGTTTTCATGATTGATTACCCTTGAATTTGTTCTACTGAAAGACCACGTTTCGCAGCAACCTTTTCAGGAGTTGTCATATCACGCAAACCGTTGAAAGTTGCGTTAACTACGTTTGCAGCGTTAGTAGAACCACGGCATTTAGTCAATACGTTACGTACACCTGCAGCTTCTAAAACTGCACGCATAGAACCACCCGCAATTACACCAGTACCTTCAGATGCTGGTTGCATGTAAACACGGCTTGCACCGTGACGTGCGTGAATTGGGTGTTGTAAAGTACCGTCTGCCAATTCGATTGTGATCATGTTACGACGAGCAGCTTCAAGTGCTTTAGAAATAGCAGCTGGAACTTCACGTGCTTTACCACGACCAAAACCTACGCGACCATTACCATCACCCACAACAGTTAATGCTGTGAAAGAGAAGATACGACCACCTTTAACAACTTTGGCTACACGATCAACGGCAACCAGCTTTTCAACAAGACCTTCGTTTTGTTCAACTTTAGCCATGATTAGAACTCCAAGCCGTTTTCACGAGCAGCATCAGCCAAGGCTTTGATACGACCATGATATTTAAAACCAGAACGGTCAAATGCAACTTTAGTTACACCAGCTGCTTTCGCACGTTCTGCGATTAAAGCACCTACTTTTTGAGCTGCTTCAACGTTACCAGTTGTACCAGCACGTAAAGTAGCATCTAAAGTTGAAGCTTGCGCTAAAACTTTGCCACCATCTGCTGAAATAACTTGAGCATAGATGTGACGCGGAGTGCGGTTTACACACAAACGAGTCGCACCCAATGCACGGATGTGCAAGCGTGTGCTTTTAGCACGACGCAAACGGGATTGTTTCTTTTCGTTCATAAGAACCTCGCGCCTTATTTCTTCTTAGCTTCTTTACGAAGTACAACTTCGTCAGAATAACGAACACCTTTACCTTTATATGGCTCTGGCGGACGGTAACCACGGATCTCTGCAGCAACTTGACCTAAAGCTGCTTTATCAGCAGATTTAAGGATAATTTCAGTTGCAGTTGGAGTTTCTGCAGTTACACCTTCAGGAAGTGTGTAGTCGATTGGGTGTGAGAAACCAAGGTTAAGGTTAACAACGTTACCTTTAACCGCAGCTTTATAACCAACACCAATCAATTGCAACTTGCGTTCGAAGCCTTCGCTTACACCTTTTACAAGGTTGTTAAGCACAGCGCGAGCGGTACCAGCTTGCATCCAAGCGTCTTTCGACTCAGCTTTAGGAGCAATAGCTAGAATACCGTCTTCCTGTTTTAGCTCGACCAGCGCATGCAGGTTGAAAGACAATGTACCTTTGCTGCCTTTCACTTCGACCTGCCGGCCGTTCTGAGTAACTGTAACACCGTTAGGTACAGTTACTGGGGCTTTAGCCACACGAGACATGAGGAATCACCTATTATTAAGAAACAAAAGCAATAACTTCACCACCGATACCTGCAGCACGTGCAGCGCGATCAGTCATGATGCCTTTGCTTGTAGAAACGATTGCAATACCTAAACCTTGCTTAACGCTTGGAAGTGCATCTTTACCGCGATACTGACGTAGACCTGGACGGCTTACGCGTTTCACAGTTTCGATAACTGGTTTGCCTTCAAAATATTTTAAAGTAATCGTTAAAGTAGCTTTGCCTTCGTTGTCAGCAACTTCTACATTTGCGATATAACCTTCTTGTTGAAGTACGTTTGCAATAGCAACCTTCAACTTAGAATTAGGCATAGAAACAGTTTGTTTCTTTGCCATTTGAGCGTTACGAACACGCGTTAGCATGTCGGCAACGGTATCTTGCATACTCATTTATAGTGCTCCTTACCAGCTTGCCTTAACAACGCCCGGTACATCACCTTGCATTACTGTGTCACGTAATTTGTTACGGCTTAAACCGAACTTACGGAAGTAACCATGAGGACGACCAGTTAAACCACAACGGTTACGAAGACGTACTGGAGACGCATTACGTGGTAATGCTTGTAACTTCATCATCGCTTCGAAACGCTCTTCGTCGCTTGCATTTACGTTTGCAATCGTTGCTTTTAATTCAGCACGTTTTGCAGCGTATTTCGCAACAGTAGCTTCGCGTTTCAATTCGCGATTAATCATACCTTTCTTAGCCATATCGACCTCTTATTTGAACGGGAAGCCGAATGCACGCATAAGCGCACGGCCTTCGTCATCGGTGCGAGCAGTCGTAGTAATGGTGATGTCCATACCACGAATTCGATCAATCTTATCAAAATCGATTTCAGGGAACATGATTTGTTCCTTGAGACCCATAGAGTAGTTACCACGACCATCGAATGATTTCGCAGAGAAACCACGGAAGTCACGGATACGAGGGATCGCGATAGAGATCAAACGGTCTAAGAATTCGTACATACGTTCACCGCGTAAAGTAACTTTACAACCAATCGGCCAACCATCACGGATTTTAAAACCAGCGATTGATTTACGAGCTAATGTTAAAACTGGTTTTTGACCAGCAATAGCTTGCATATCAGAAAGAGCGCCATCTAACAATTTCTTGTCAGCAGCTGCAGCACCAACACCCATGTTGATGGTAATTTTAGTGATGCGAGGGATCTCCATCACATTCTTAACGCCCAATTGTTCTTGTAATTGAGCTTTAAGTTCGTCGTTGTAACGTGTTTTAAGTCTGGCCATTGCCTATTTCAACCTATTACTTCGCTACCGCCACTGATTCACCATTTGATTTATAAACGCGAGTTTTCACGCCATCAATCGTTTGGTAACCAACACGGTCAGCCTTTTGGGTTGTAGCATTAAAAATTGCCACGTTCGAGATATGAAGCGAAGCTTCCTGCGTTACGATACCGCCTTCAGCGCCCGTAGCACGGTTTGGCTTCTGGTGCTTCTTAACCAAGTTAAGACCTTCGACCTTCACTTGATCATTAGAAACTGACAAAACAGTACCCTGTTTGCCTTTTTCTTTACCTGCGATCACGATTACCTGATCGCCTTTTTTAATCTTAGCCATGATTGCCTCTTATAGAACTTCAGGAGCCAATGAAATGATTTTCATGAACTGTTCAGTACGAAGTTCACGAGTCACTGGTCCGAAAATACGAGTTGCAATCGGTGCTTTGTTGTTATTCAAAATAACAGCAGCGTTATCATCAAAACGGATCACAGAACCGTCTGGACGACGAATACCGAACTTTGTACGTACAACAACAGCATTCATCACGTCACCTTTTTTAACACGTGCGCGTGGAATAGCTTCTTTTACAGTAACTTTAATAATGTCGCCAACAGAAGCATAACGACGATGTGAACCACCTAGTACTTTAATACATTGTACGCGGCGAGCACCACTGTTGTCAGCTACGTCAAGCATCGTTTCGGTTTGAATCATTGCCCTACTCCAAAACCGAGCATCACCGGTCACAATTTCGAAAGGCTCAAAGAGTACTCGAAATTGACCGATGATGCAACAAGAACGTTAATTACTCAGCAGCAGCTTCAACAACTTCAACTAAAGTCCATGACTTAGTTTTAGACATTGGGCGGCTTTCTTTGATAGTCACAACATCACCAATCTTGGCTGTGTTGTTCTCATCATGAGCGTGTAATTTGGTTGAACGGCGAATCAATTTGCCATACAACGGGTGTTGAACTTGGCGTTCAATAAGGACAACAATAGATTTTTCCATTTTGTCGCTTACAACTTTGCCAGTTAACGTGCGGACTGTATTTTGACTCATTGCCCGTTCCCCTGTTTTTCGGTAAGGAGGGTCTTGATGCGTGCAATAGTTTTACGAGTAAGCGCAACTTCATGCGATTTACCCAATTGACCAGTTGCTTTCGCCATACGAAGACGGAATTGGTTAAGCTGTTGCTCATCAAGCAAAGCTGTCAACTCTTCTACCGACTTTTCACGTAGATCTTTAGTTTTCATTACATTACCGTCCGAGTCACGATAGTGGTTTTAAACGGAAGTTTAGCAGCAGCAAGCGTAAACGCTTCACGTGCTAATTCTTCGTCCACACCATCAATTTCGTACAAGACTTTACCTGGTTTGATTTGACAAACCCAATATTCCACAGAACCTTTACCTTTACCCATACGCACTTCAAGAGGCTTAGAAGTAATTGGTTTGTCTGGGAATACACGGATAAAGATCTTACCACCACGCTTAATACGACGGCTAATTGTACGACGCGCCGCTTCAATTTGACGCGCAGTCATTTGACCACGTTCAACTGACTTAAGTGCGATAGTACCGAAAGATACTGAGCTACCACGGTGCGCTAGACCAGTGTTACGGCCTTTTTGCACCTTACGGAATTTAGTACGTTTAGGTTGCAACATGGATTATTCTCCCTTTTCAGCAGAACGATCATTGCGACGACCACGACGCTCTTGACCTTCACCACGACCGCGACCGCGTTTAGCTGGACGTTCTTCAGCTGGTGCTGGGTTCATGACTTGTTTCATGCCACCCAAGATTTCACCACGGAATACCCAAACTTTAACACCAATCGTACCGTAAGTTGTTTCAGCACGCATAGTTGCATAGTCGATGTCCGCACGAAGTGTATGCAAAGGTACACGACCTTCACGATACCATTCAGTACGTGCAATCTCTGCACCACCTAAACGACCAGAAACTTCAACTTTGATACCTTTAGCACCAGCACGCATAGAGTTCTGTACCGCACGCTTCATAGCACGACGGAACATAACACGCTTTTCTAATTGAGAAGCAATTGCTTCAGCAACTAAACGAGCATCTAAGTCTGGACGGTCAATTTCGTTGATGCTTACTTGCGCAGGAACACCCATAATAGATGTTAATTCGCGTTGTAATTTCTCAATGTCTTCGCCTTTTTTACCGATTACGATACCAGGACGAGCAGTGCTAATTGTTACTTTAGCAGCGCCTGTTGGACGCTCGATAAGAATGTTGCTTACCATTGCGTTCTTAAGTTTTTTAGTTAAAAACTCACGAACTTGAAGGTCTTTAAGCAAGTATTCAGCGTATTGTTTCGGATTCGCATACCAGTTAGCGTTATGACGTTTCACAACACCTAGGCGGATACCGATTGGATGAACCTTCTGACCCATATCAAACCCCTACCTTAACGGTGATGTGACAAGTACGCTTAGTAATACGATCTGCACGGCCTTTAGCACGTGGCATAATACGTTTAAGGCTCATGCCTTCATCAACGTAAATCGTAGATACTTTCAAATCGTCTACATCTAAACTGTTATTGTGTTCAGCATTTGCAATTGCAGATTCCAATGCTTTCTTAACTAAAACAGCAGCTTTTTTGTTGCTGAAGTTTAAAATGTTAAGTGCATGCGCAACAGATTTGCCGCGGATAAGATCTGCAACCAAACGTGCTTTTTGTGCCGAGATAGCGGCACCGCGTAATTTAGCAGTTACTTCCATCATAGCACCTATTAACGTTTAGACTTCTTGTCAACACCGTGACCACGATAGGTACGAGTTGGCGCGAATTCACCGAGTTTATGACCAACCATGTGTTCAGAAATAATCACTGGAACATGGTTACGACCATTATGAACAGAAATTGTTAAACCAACAAAATCCGGGAGGATCATCGAACGACGCGACCAAGTTTTGATCGGCTTACGGTTATTAGCCGCGATTGCCGCTTCAACCTTAGCGAACAAGTGCGCATCGACGAATGGGCCTTTTTTCAGAGAACGAGGCATTGTCAGATTCCTTTACTTGTTACTTAACGCGACGGTCGCGAATAATCATCTTAGTCGTACGCTTGTTGGTACGTGTCTTGTACCCTTTAGCTTTTTGACCCCATGGGCTTACAGGTTGAATACCTTTAGTACGCCCTTCACCACCACCGTGTGGGTGATCAACCGGGTTCATCGCCATACCACGAACGGTAGGACGAACACCACGCCAGCGCGAAGCACCTGCTTTACCAAGTGAACGTAGGTTGCTTTCTGAGTTAGATACTTCACCTAACACAGCGCGGCATTCAACGTGCACTTTACGCATTTCGCCTGAACGTAGACGAACGATTGCGTATGAACCGTCACGACCCAACAATTGAACTGAAGTACCAGCAGAACGAGCTAATTGCGCGCCTTTACCGATTTTAAGTTCGATGTTGTGAAGAGTAGCACCGATAGGCATGTTACGAAGTGGTAAGCAGTTACCTGGACGAATTGGAGCATCGTTACCAGATTGAACTTGATCACCAGCACGTAAACCTTTAGGCGCAATGATATAACGACGTTCACCGTCAGCATACTTCAACAATGCGATGTGTGCAGTACGGTTTGGATCGTATTCAATACGCTCAACTACAGCAGGAATGCCATCTTTGTTACGTTTGAAGTCTACGATACGGTAGTGTTGCTTATGACCACCACCAACGTGACGTGTAGTAATGTGACCGTTGTTGTTACGACCACCAGTACGTTTTTTAGCTTCTACCAACGGCGCATAAGGCGCACCTTTGTGAAGATGGTCGTGAACGACTTTCTCTACAAAGCGACGTCCTGGAGACGTTGGCTTACATTTTTGAATCGGCATAAATTTCGTCCTTATTCCGCTGCGCTTTCAGCGGTATCGCCCAAGTCAGCCATTTCAACATCTTGGCCAGCTTTCAGGGTGACGTATGCTTTTTTAACATCAGAACGGCGTCCTAATGTACGACCAAAGCGCTTAGTCTTACCTTTAGTGATAGTCGTGTTAACTTTAACAACTTCCACACCAAATAATTGCTCAACAGCTTTTTTGATTTCAAGCTTGTTTGCATTTAATGCAACTTTAAATACTTGAACACCAGCAGTTTCGCCTAAAACTTGTGCTTTTTCTGAAAATACAGGTCCTTGCAGGACTTGATATAAACGTTCGTTGTTCATCCGAGTTCTACCTCAATTTTCTTAGCAGCAGCAACAGACATTACAACTTTGTCGAACGCGATCAAGCTAACAGGATCGATTGCAGTAGCATCAACCACATCTACATGTGGAAGGTTACGCGCTGCAAGATATAGATTCTCATCTACAGCTTCAGTTACGATCAATGCGCGAGTTGCATTCAAGTCGTTAAGTTTTGCAAGCAACTCTTTAGTTTTAGGAGCTTCAACAGCAAACTCTTCAACCAATACAAGACGATCTTGGCGAACAAGTTCAGCTAAGATACATTGCATTGCACCGCGGTACATTTTGCGGTTAACTTTTTGAGACCAATCTTGTGGACGAGCAGCAAAAGTTTTACCACCACCAACCCAGATTGGGCTACGAATAGAACCAGCACGAGCGCGGCCAGTACCTTTTTGACGGAATGGTTTTTTACCACCGCCAGCAACGTCTGCACGTGATTTCTGTGCTTTAGAACCTTGACGACCACCAGCTAAATAAGCTGTAACAACTTGGTGTACAAGTGCTTCGTTAAAGTCACGTCCGAAAGCAACTTCAGATAACTCAACAGCAGAGCCGGAAACAGTTTTTAAATTCACGTTATTTCCCCTCAGGCCTTGATCGTAGGACGAACAGTTACGTCGCCACCAGTAGCACCAGGAACCGCACCTTTAACAACTAGAACTGAACGTTCAGCGTCAATAGCAACGATTTCAAGACCCTGTGTAGTTACGCGTTCAGCACCTAAATGGCCAGCCATTTTCTTGCCTTTGAACACGCGACCAGGAGTCTGGTTTTGACCTGTAGAACCTAGAACACGGTGAGAAACAGAGTTACCGTGAGTAGCGTCTTGAGTACGGAAGTTCCAACGCTTAACACCACCTTGGAAGCCCTTACCTTTAGACTGACCAGTAACGTCAACAATTTGACCCACTGCAAACAGATCTACACCGATAGTAGCGCCAACTTCACGACCTTCAAGCTCAGCTTCTGAAACACGGAATTCTTGAACTAAACGACCAGCAGCAACACCCGCTTTAGCGAAGTGACCTTTCTGAGCGTTAGTTACGCGAGATTCGCGACGTTCACCAGTAGTAACCTGAATTGCTTGATAACCATCTGTTTCAAGCGTTTTGATTTGAGTGATGCGGTTAGGATCAACCTCAATCACTGTAACAGGTACAGAAACACCAGCATCTGTAAAGATACGGGTCATACCGCACTTGCGACCGACTAAACCAATAGCCATGTGCATAAACCTCTAAAAAAGCGGCCTAATTAACTTAGAGTGTTAATTAACCGAAAGCCTTAACCCAATGCAATCTGAACATCAACACCAGCTGCTAGATCTAATTTCATCAACGCATCAACAGTTTTATCTGTAGGTTGAACGATGTCGATCAAACGCTTATAAGTACGAATTTCGTACTGGTCACGCGCATCTTTGTTTACGTGTGGTGATGTTAAAACGTTGAAGCGTTCGATGCGAGTTGGCATCGGGATTGGACCACACACTTGTGCGCCAGTACGCTTAGCGGTTTCTACGATTTCTTGAGCAGATTGATCAATCAGACGGTGATCAAAAGACTTCAAACGGATACGAATTCTCTGGTTAGACATACCAGTTAACTCCAAGCCAAATATATAAAGAATCACCCTTGACGCATCTCACCCCACTAATTTAAGGCAAGTGTCAAAGGCAGTGAATTATCACTAAGGTCATGATCGATGCCACGACTGTCACGATGTTAACTACTTTCTTCGCAGTTAACCCCCTTGCATAAAGGGTCGCCCATTATAACGATTGTTTAATGCATAAGCAAATCCCTTTTAGCCTTTATTGCTTTATTTTTCATGTTCTACCAATTATATAATGGATCAATTACAACCATTTGCTTTCAAGTGCTTGTTTGTACGAGTAAATAATCAATTGCTTGGTTTAGCAATTGATTACCCGGCTGAAACTGACGACTTGTACTACGTTTCAATTCAGCAGCCGCTTGTACATAAGTTCCTGCAAAGATATTTTTCTCAGCATCATTATCTAAAAACAATTGTAGTACCTGTGGGGTGATTTCAGGATGGAACTGAAAACCGAGGACATGGTTGCCTATTTGATAAAGCTGATTGGTACAAACGGGGTTGGTAGCTAAGCGTATAGCACCTTTTGGTAATTCAAAGGTTTCGCCATGCCATTGCATCACCTTAATTTGATCAGGCAGCTCAAAACAGGAAGCAGGTACATCACTGACCTTATACACATCATGCCAACCACGTTCTTGTTCAGGATTACGACTGACTGCTGCGCCAAGTGCATTAGCAATTAATTGCCCACCCAGACACAAACCAATTGCAGGCTTACCCAGAGACAAATAGCGACGAATCCAGCGTTTTTCTATTTTCAACCATGGGAAATTGGCCTCATCGTTTACACTCATGGCGCCGCCCATCACAATCAACAAATCGACATCTTCCACCTGTGGCAAGGCTTCAATTTCGATATTTTGTTCAGGCGGCAAGGCAAAAAATTCTGTTGCACTGATTTGTGCCTGCATCTGCTTTAAATAGGAATAGCAACTTCCGAACCCTTCTCCAGCAATGTGCTGAAAATAATGCACTCTTAATGGCGCTTGCATTTTACTCATCCTTTCTCATGTCTACCCCTGAGCTTCTGCAAAAATAGCGCCAACTTCAACAGTCATGTTGTATTTTTAAACAGTTCCGCTTTTTTATAGCCTAAAGTCTGTGTTTCTCTTAAGCTAAAGCCAATACAGACTGATTTACCTGAGTGAACCTGTGAAAAAAAATGCTCAAACTGCTTTAATTCATGCACCAAGACGTGCCCCACAATATATTTCAAGTGTACAACCTCCCCTATTTCGTGCATCGACCATTATTTTTGAAAATACCAATGCCTTATTCAACCGCCATTGGACCGATGCTTATGACTATAGTTATGGTACACATGGCACACCCACCACCTTTACACTTGGTGATCAGATTGCACAAATAGAAGGCGGGCAAAATTGCTTACTGGCGCCTAGCGGCCTGTCTGCAATCAACTTAGTTAATTCCTGTTTTTTAAGTTATGGCGATGAAGTTTGGGTGGCCGACAATATTTACGGCCCTAACATGGAGCATTTGCGTAATTTAGAGCAGCGTTACGGCATTACAGTTCAGGTGTATAACCCGATTGATGCCACAAGCTTTCAACCCTCTGAAAAAGCCAAACTCATTTGGCTGGAAGCAGCAGGCTCCGTCACACTGGAGTTTCCTGACCTCACCGCTTTAGTCAAAAAAGCCAAGGCACAGAATATCCTCACCGCTTTAGATAATACCTGGGGTGCGGGCTTAGCATTTAATGCTTTCGACTTTGGTGATGAACATTTAAGTGTCGATATCAGCGTGCATGCCTTGACCAAATACCCAAGTGGTGGTGGCGATATTTTAATGGGGTCGGTGGTGACACGCGATCAGCATTTGCATCATCAATTATTCCGTATGCATGCAATTCAAGGCATTTGTGTGTCGGGCGATGATGTTGCACAAGTTCAGCGCAGTCTGGCATCTATGCAACTACGCTATGAACATCAAGCACAAAGCTGTATTGAATTGCTGAACTGGTTAAAATTACAACCGCAGTTCGCACAGGTTTTGCACCCTGCCGATGCTACATCTGCTGGTCATACATACTGGAAAGAAATTTGCCGTGCAGGACACAGCGCAGGCTTGGTCAGTGTCATTTTTAAACCTGAATATGATTTAGCCGCTGTACGTCAATTCTGTGATGGATTATCTTTATTTAAACTGGGGTTTAGTTGGGGTGGCCCGCTTAGCTTGGTCATGTTGTACGATTTAAAACCAATGCGCCATCTTGAGCATAAGCATTTAGCCCAAGGCATCTTGGTTCGCTTCTGTATAGGCTTAGAACATCCTGCAGATTTAATTCAAGATATTCAGCAAGCCTTGCAGCATTTGCCCAATCCCTAAAAATTAGGTCTGACGTCAATACTTTCAATTTTAATAATAGTGACAGATTAAGGATAAAATATGAGTACAGCCATCGTCATTGCTAAAAAAACTGCCGATGTTCAACAAGATGTGGTTTTACATTCTCAATTTGCCAACCGCCATGGTTTAATTGCAGGGGCAACAGGTACAGGTAAAACTGTCACGCTTAAAGTCTTGGCAGAAAACTTTTCCCGCATTGGCGTGCCTGTATTTTTGGCCGATGCTAAAGGTGATGTATCTAGCCTTGCCAAAGCAGGTAGCAGCAGCCCTAAGTTTGAAGCACGTATTCAAAGCTTAGGCATTGAAAGCATTCCATTTGCCGCATCACCTGTGGTGTTTTGGGACTTATTTGCCGAACAAGGCCACCCGATTCGCACCACCATTTCTGAAATTGGCCCATTATTATTGGCGCAAATGCTGAACTTGAATGACACGCAAGAAGGTGTTTTATCTGCAGTATTTCGTATTGCCGATGATCAGGGCTTATTACTGATTGATTTTAAAGATTTAAAAGCCATGCTGACCTATGTTAGCGAACATGCCAGCGAGTTTAAGGCAGAGTATGGCAACCTCTCTCCTGCCAGTTTAGGCGCGATTCAGCGCAACTTACTGGCTTTGGCAGATCAGGGTGGTGATCAGTTTTTTGGTGAACCGAGTTTAGATATTCTGGATTTTATTCAGACCGATAGTCAGGGACGTGGCAATATTAACGTGCTCGCAGCCGACAAACTCATGAACACCCCTAAACTTTACGCCACTTTTTTATTGTGGATGTTGTCAGAACTGTTTGAGCAATTGCCTGAAGTGGGCGATATGGACAAGCCAAAACTGGTGTTCTTTTTTGATGAAGCACACTTGTTATTTGACAATGCCAGCAAAGCCCTGCAAGAAAAAATCGAGCAAGTAGTACGCCTGATTCGCTCTAAAGGTGTCGGGATTTATTTTGTGACCCAGAACCCGCTAGACCTCCCTGAAAGCGTGTTGGGGCAGTTGGGTAACCGTGTACAACATGCTTTACGTGCTTTCACACCTAAAGATCAAAAAGCAGTGAAAACCGCTGCAGATACTTTCCGTGCCAACCCTGAATTTAAAGTTGAACAAGCCATTACCGAACTGGCGGTTGGCGAAGCCCTGATTAGCTGCTTGGATGAACAAGGCACACCGCAAGTCGTAGAGCGTGCTTGGATTATGCCGCCTTACTCTGCTTTTAGCCCAATTAGCACTGAAGAACGTACAGCCTGCATCAATCAAAGCGTGATTGCAGGCGTGTATGAAAAGCAGCTCGACCGTGAAAGTGCCTACGAGATGTTGCAACAAAAAGTTGAACAACGACAGCAACAAGCTGCAGCGGAAGAGCAAGCCAAAATTGAAGCAAAAGAAGCCGAGGCACGTGCCAAACAAGAAGCCAAAGAAACAGAAGCCTTGGCAAAACAGCAGGCACGTGAACAGGAACGCTTGGCCCGTGAACAGCAAAAAGAAGCAGAACGCGCTGCCAAACAGCGTGAAAAACTGACTCAGGATATTGTGGGAACCTTTGCCAAAAGTGCAGCACGTAGCTTAGGCGGTTCTACTGGGCAGAAAATTGTACGAGGTTTGTTAGGGTCATTATTTGGTAAGAAATAGCATGTTATAAACGATGAGGTTTGTATAAATTTCATTCATGGATGCACCACCCAAAACCTGAATGAACACTTAAAAACCTCTCGCTGTCACATCTACAAACTCCATAAAAACTTTAAAAATTATGGGATATTTTTATAATACATAATTTTTTTAAGGTTTTTCCAAAAATTGGTTGCAATCCTTATTTATAAGATATATTTTAAATACATCTTATAAATAACAGCCATGAGAGATCGAACATGACTCCACAGCAAATTGACCTTGTAAAAGCAACTGTTCCTGTACTGCGTGAAAATGGTGTCGCACTCACAGGTTATTTCTATAATCGCATGTTGGGGAATAATCCTGATCTAAAAGAAACCTTTAACATGGGTCACCAACGTAGTGGTGCGCAGGCTCAAGCGCTTGCAGGTGCTGTATTGGCTTATGCTGAAAATATTGAAGATCCATCTGTACTTGCTCCTGTCATTGAGCTGATTGCCCACAAACACGTGAGCTTAAACATTCAAGCACCTGACTATAATATTGTGGGCGAAAACCTGCTGCATTCTATTAGTGAAGTGTTGAATATTTCGATGGAAGATCCACTGATTGATGCTTGGGCAGCAGCCTACGGTCAATTGGCTGAGGTATTTATTAATGCGGAACGTGCAATCTACGAACAGCATCAACAAACTAAAGGTAGCTGGTTAGGCTGGCGCAACTTTAAAATTGCCAAGAAAGTGGTAGAAAGTGACGAAATCACCTCTATTTACTTCGAGCCAGTAGATGGTGGCGATTTACCAAATTACGAAGCAGGTCAATATATTTCGGTACGTGTGTTTGTAGAAGAACTTGGCTTGAAACAGCCACGTCAATATACGCTTTCAACTAGCCCACAAGCTGACTATTTACGTATTTCAGTCAAACGTGAACCAGGCAATGGCGCAGATCAAGTAGCAGGTTGGGTATCGAACACACTTCATGGCTTACCAGAAGGCGCTGAAGTTGAAGTGTCTGCACCAACAGGTAACTTCTACTTAATTGACAGCAACAAACGTAATGTCTTTATTAGTGGTGGTGTAGGCCTAACGCCAATGATTGCCATGCTGAACCAATTGGTGACTTTGGATGTACCGCAACCTGTAAGCTTTATTCATGCATGCCGCAGCAAACAAGTCCATGCAATGAAACAGCACCTACAAGACATCGCTGCTAAATATCCGCGCATTCATACCTTAACAGCCTATGAATTCCCGAACGAAGGTGATGTATTAGGTCAAGATTATGATGTTGCAGGTCGCCTAGATTTAAGCACAGTAGATGCAGCACTATTACCAGCAGATGCAGACTTCTACCTTTGCGGCCCAATGCCATTTATGGCAGAACAACGTAAAGCCTTGCTTGCTCGTGGTATTAAAGATGAGCAAATCCATAGCGAAGCATTTGGTACAGGTGGTGTGCGCCACTAATCCAAAGCATTAAAAAGCAGATAGGTAAGGCTAGTCTAGTTATGCTAGACTAGCCTTAATTTCTTCATTTTTTGAAAAAACATCTGTGCGATCATGCAATTAAATAAATTCACCGACTATGCACTGCGTATTTTAATGTATATCTCACGACCACGAGATGTACCCTATACCATTGCGGAAATTGCACAGGATTTGCATGTTTCCCAAAACCATTTGGTTAAAATTGTCCACTTTATGGGCAAGCAGGGCTGGTTGATTACCACTCGTGGTAAAGGCGGTGGAATTCGCCTGCATCCCGATGCAATCCCGTTACGTTTAGGTTATGTGGTCAGAGTTCTACAAGGGGAAAACCAGATTGTAGAATGTAACACCCCACCGTGCGTACTCCGCTCACAGTGTGGGCTCAAAGGCATATTGAATCGGGCAATGGAACAGTTTTACCAAAGCCTAGACCAATACAGCCTAGGCGAAGTACTGCAACCTACTCAAAATATGCAGCTCAGCACCCAATCCCCTATTCCGCTAATTCACCTCTAAAGGTAATCGCTGATATTAAGCAAACCCACTCGCTTTTTTAGAGCTTTCAATTCGCAAAGTTCGCTTGCCTGTATGACTTGCTTTATAATGCCTGTTTGTAGACCATGAATTGAAGTTAAGTTATGCACCACAGCAGAGGAAAATCGAAAAACAGTAAGGCAGCGGCACAGCTACGGCAAAAAATCAGCTACGAGAAAAAAGTTGATCCAGCCATTACTGAGTACTCTGTTCGCGCCCTGAACTGGTTGCGGAAAGCTGAGTTCTTAATGAGTGCACCTAAACTCAACCTCTGCGTGGAAGATACAGGCTATGAAATTGCCTTTGCAGGTCGTTCCAATGCAGGTAAATCTAGTGCAATTAATGCCTTAACCAATCAAAAGCAATTGGCTCGTGCCTCTAAAAGACCTGGTCGTACCCAAATGATCAACTTCTTTAGTTTGGGCAACCCTGATCAACGTCTAGTCGATTTGCCCGGTTATGGTTATGCAGCTGTACCTGAAGCCATGAAAATTGTGTGGCAAAAAGAATTGGAAAATTATCTGATTCACCGCAAAAGCTTACAAGGCTTGGTGTTACTTATGGACATTCGCCATCCTTTACAACACTTTGATGTCATGATGCTGGAATGGGCATATTCACGTAAATTATTCGTGCATGTACTCCTCACCAAATCAGACAAGCTCAACCGTGGCCCTGCTAATAAGGCATTGCTTGAAGTAAAACAACAGCTGAAAAAAATGAAATTAGATTTCTCCATTCAACTGTTCTCTTCACTAAACAAGCAAGGTTTAGAAGAATTGGCCAGTGTGATGGGCGGACGCTTAAACTTTACTTTAGAGCAAGCACATCACTTTGATTTAGACAGCATTCCAGAAGCCACTGGCGACGATGTTGATGTTGATGTTGATGTTGATGTTGATCAGCCTGTAGCTGTAGAAGCTAACGATCCAACCACATCTGATACAGAAATCAAATAATCCATTAAATCTCTGACTAGTGCTTTATAAAATAAAGTCCTATTTGTGTAATATCGAATAGGACTTTTTATTTTTGTTTTCCCTCACACCTGTTAGTGCCATTTTTTACACCACCAAAGTTGCACTTTACAACGCATAAAGAAATACCCTACTGTCAAAGTAATAACAATTACAGCAGATAAGGAGTAATTAACTATAACTAAAAACATAGATAAATATTTGCATAAGTGCTCATTTTGTCTATGTCGATTCAGTAGTGGCAAGGTGGGTATTTATTAGAGATTTAAATG
>NZ_JAAZQW010000099.1:0-627 GCF_012371415.1 Acinetobacter sp. A3 | reverse complement strand
TGGTGGGCGCTGACGGGATCGAACCGCCGACATTCTGCTTGTAAGGCAGACGCTCTACCAACTGAGCTAAGCGCCCTGAGATATAAAAATAACGCTGTTATTTTTAAGACGCAAGACCAAAAAAGAATAGTCTTGGTATTTGATCACACTTTTCACTTCAGGGCGTGAAAAATGGCGCAGCGGACGGGGCTCGAACCCGCGACCCCCGGCGTGACAGGCCGGTATTCTAACCAACTGAACTACCGCTGCACGTAAGAATCTATAACGAAAAGGCTTGGTGGGCGCTGACGGGATCGAACCGCCGACATTCTGCTTGTAAGGCAGACGCTCTACCAACTGAGCTAAGCGCCCTGAGATATAAAAATAACGCTGTTATTTTTAAGACGCAAGACCAAAAAAGAATAGTCTTGGTATTTGATCACACTTTTCACTTCAGGGCGTGAAAAATGGCGCAGCGGACGGGGCTCGAACCCGCGACCCCCGGCGTGACAGGCCGGTATTCTAACCAACTGAACTACCGCTGCACGTAAGAATCTATAACGAAAAGGCTTGGTGGGCGCTGACGGGATCGAACCGCCGACATTCTGCTTGTAAGGCAGACGCTCTACCAACTGAGCTAAGCGCCCT
>NZ_JAAZQW010000098.1:0-634 GCF_012371415.1 Acinetobacter sp. A3 | reverse complement strand
TCACAGAAGCGTAAATGCTGCAATTTTCCTGTAGCATCATCGATAAACACCAGCAGACAGCATTTAGCAGCGCGTCCTTCAAACCAGTCATGATATGAGCCATCAATTTGGATCAGTTCACCAAAGCAATCCCGGTTGTAACGAGGCTGATACGGGCGTTTCAGGCGCTTGGATCGAGGAATCCATAAGTCAGCTGCAATCATCCAGGAACGCAGGGTTTCTACTGAAAGATCGAATCCATGTACGGTGGTGAGCTTTTCATGCGCTAAAGTGGGTCCGAAACCATGGAGTTGGTCAGAAACAATATTGAGGCACTTGAGTCTGAGTTCTTCAGGAAGTTTGGAATTGCTGATTTGGCCACGACCGGCATGGGCTAATGCAGCGGGACCTTGAGCTTTGTATTTCTGCAGTAAGCGTCTGATCTGACGTTCTGAAATATGAAGTAGCTGAGCAGCCTGGGATTGAGTTATGCGTTGATCGCAGATTTCCTGCAAGACCGACAATCGTTTAAGTTCTTTATCCGACATAGACACCAACATATCAAACCGTCCGCTAACGAAATTGCAAAAGTGCATATTCTAAAAGCGGACATTTTTACTTTGGAGAAACCGGACATTTCTATTTTGGAGTTACA
>NZ_JAAZQW010000097.1:0-701 GCF_012371415.1 Acinetobacter sp. A3 | reverse complement strand
GAATCATGATAGAAAACAGTAAATTAAGTCACTATAAGATTAAAAAAATTATTCAGTGCTTTTGCATTGATATTCCTGCTTCTAAAACAGCCTTATTGCTTAACTTGAACCGTAATATCATCAACTATTGGTACATGCTTTTTAGAGAAGCAATCTACGATCATCAAACAGATTTAAGAGCAAAGTTTGTAGGTTCTATTGAAGTTGATGAGAGCTATTTTGGAGCAAAAAGACAACGTGGTTTTCATGGGAAATTGAAGCGAGGTCGAGGTACTTTAAAACAACCTGTATTTGGAATATTTGAAAGGAATGGTCGAGTTTATACAGAAATAGTCCCTGATTGTAAAAAGACTACATTACAACAAGTTATCTTAGGTAAAGTTGCACTTGAAAGTGTAATTTATAGTGATGGTTGGCGTGGATACAATGGTTTGGTAGATGTTGGTTACTCAAAGCATTTTAGAGTAAATCATGGAGCGAATGAATTTGCCAGAGGACAATGTCATATAAATGGAATAGAATCATTCTGGAGCTTTTGTAAAAGAAGGCTAGCAAAGTTCAACGGTATATCAAAAGAGTATTTTGATTATCATCTTAAAGAAACAGAATGGCGTTGGATGAGGGAGCCTAATGAGCTAGCAACAGAGTTGTGGGACCTCATTAGGTAAAACTAAGTGCAAATCTGCTAGTCTAGAGCCTAA
>NZ_JAAZQW010000096.1:0-813 GCF_012371415.1 Acinetobacter sp. A3 | reverse complement strand
TGGCATATACAATTTAGATTGGGTGAAAGATAAACAATTAAATTGATTGAAAAATGATTTATGAAGGAAGTCTAATAATTATATTTATTATTTTTTTGCAACAATATTATTTAACCATACTCCTTAAACATCATTATTTAAAATCACAATATACTAAAGAATAAGATTACAATTAAAAATTTATCATACAGTTGACCTACTTCATTACAATAACACAATAACAGGTTAAGTTAATATATCAATTGGGTTTAATTTTTATATTTTATCAGCAGTGTAAAATATTCCTATAGCATTATTAAAAGTAACCCAATAGTTAATATAACGTCATTTTAAAATACTCAAAAATTTTATCTTTAGCACAAGAAGCAACAGTCCACACACCGTATAAACAAGGTTTATTATTTTAATTTAATAAATCAAAAACTTGTAGTATCTAAAAATACAATGCGTAAATATTTACAGCTCAATTTCACACTACAGTATCAGCTTATAACCTAGAATATGTATTCTTGACTTATATAAACTTTATTTGCTCGAACGCATAAATGCTGTTTATCCTGAATGGATTCCTGCCGTTGTGTTCTACCAAGAAGTTTTAGAGTTTGAATATCTAGAAACGGTCAGAATCTTAAGGGAATATCTTGCAACAATATAATCAGTCACCAAACTTGAACCCTAACAGCTCAACTGTGTTAAAAAAATATGGTTTTTGCCCCCGCATATGTAAGCCCTACTATAGACTTCCTTCATAAATCATTTTTCAATCAATTTAATTGTTTATCTTTCACCCAATCTAAATTGTATATGCCAGCA
>NZ_JAAZQW010000095.1:0-817 GCF_012371415.1 Acinetobacter sp. A3 | reverse complement strand
CTGCTTGGTCTGCAACTGCTTGTGCACCAGAACCCGCAACCAATACAGTGATATCACCACCGATTTTTTGAGCTGCAGCAACAACGTTTAATGTTGCACCATTTAGTGCTTTATTGTCGTGCTCAGCGATAACTAAAATACTCATGATTTTTATCCTTCTGTATTAGATCACTTTCGCTTCGTTTTTCAATTTTTCTACAAGTTCGTCTACAGATTTCACTTGTACGCCCGCTTTACGCTCAGCAGGTGCTTCAACTTTTACAGTTTTAAGCTTAGTACCTGTTGCTACGCCATAATCTGCAGGAGATTTGGTGTCTAGCGGTTTTTTACGTGCTTTCATGATGTTTGGAAGTGCCGCATAACGTGGCTCATTCAAACGTAAGTCAGTTGTAACAATTGCTGGAAGTGCAAGCTCAACAGTTTGCAAACCACCATCAATTTCACGCGTTACTTGAACTTTATCGCCATCCACTTTTACTTCTGAAGCAAAAGTACCCTGACCTGCACCCAGTAAAGCACCTAGCATTTGACCAACTTGGTTAGAGTCGTCATCAATGGCTTGCTTACCCAATAGAATAAGTTGTGGTTGTTCTTGCTCAACAACACCTTTTAAGATTTTAGCCACTTCAAGTGCACCAATCTCATCAGCTGTTTCAACCAAAATACCACGGTCTGCACCAAGCGCCATTGCAGAACGGATTTGTTCTTGCGCTTCTTTAGGACCAATGGATACCACGACGATTTCTGAAACAGTTCCTTTTTCTTTTAAACGAACCGCTTCTTCCACTGCGATTTCACAGAATGGGTTAATTGACAT
>NZ_JAAZQW010000094.1:0-846 GCF_012371415.1 Acinetobacter sp. A3 | reverse complement strand
CAATAAGCCACTACAGCAGCCATGATATTCACCATGAAGTTATTTACCGAACGATGACGTGAATGTTCAAGTTGATGTAAATTTTTTAATTGATCATTCACTGTTTCGATCAATCCTCTTCTGCAAAGTAATTGTTTTTCTTCTTCAGTTTGGATGGGTTTATTTTTCATATTCCGACGTGATGGGGTCAATATTTTCAGTCCTCTTGCTGCTAAAGCTTCGGCTTTTGCTTTGCTCAAATAGCCTTTGTCTCCGAGTAGGATCCCTTTTAATTCTTGAGTTAAAGATTCTAATATAGCAACATCATGAACATTTCCCGATGTCAGCTTGAGATTAATAATTTCACCTAAATTATTGATAACGAGATGTAATTTAAAACCATAAAACCAACCCGTACTACTTTTTCCACGACCGGCCAAGCCTTTAAATACACGATGCCTTTTAATCCGAAGATTATGGCAAACTACCAATTTAGTGGAGTCAATGATACTGATTCCCGTATCTTTTCCTTTCACCTGATGGAAGAAACTACTCAGAGCTTGCAAACAACGGGGCATGATTTCAATAAATCGGTTGTAGCTAAGCAGTTTAGGAAAAGCAGATTTCCAGAATGGAACGATCATTTGGCAATAAAAATATTTGAAGAATCTAAAACCGGATTGATGAAATAAAATGACAATGGTCATTGCTTCAGACAAGCTTAAAGCTGACTTTTTCAACCTGGTTTTTTGATTAGAAATTAAAGCTTTCTCTAAAGATTCATTAAATTTTTTGCAGAAATCATCCAAAATACAAAATAATTCGGTAATATGATCCATTGAGAAGCCTTGTTTTATAACATTTTGT
>NZ_JAAZQW010000093.1:0-848 GCF_012371415.1 Acinetobacter sp. A3 | reverse complement strand
GCTACTGAATATAAGTCGCTGACCCATTATACAAAAGGTACGCAGTCACCGAACAAGTCGGCTCCCACTGCTTGTATGCATGCGGTTTCAGGATCTATTTCACTCCCCTCACAGGGGTTCTTTTCGCCTTTCCCTCACGGTACTGGTTCACTATCGGTCAGTCAGGAGTATTTAGCCTTGGAGGATGGTCCCCCCATATTCAGACAAGGTTTCACGTGCCTCGCCCTACTCGTCATCATTATGTGTGCCCTTTCGTGTACAGGACTATCACCCACTATGGTTGCACTTCCCAGAGCATTCCACTAAAACACACATAACTTAATGGGCTTTTCCCCTTTCGCTCGCCGCTACTGAGGGAATCTCAATTGATTTCTTTTCCTACGGGTACTGAGATGTTTCACTTCCCCGCGTTCGCTTCGTATGACTATGTATTCATCATACGATACCTACCTTAAGGTAGGTGGGTTCCCCCATTCAGAAATCTCCGGATCAAAGGATATTTGCCGCCTCCCCGGAGCTTTTCGCAGGCTATCACGTCTTTCTTCGCCTCTGACTGCCAAGGCATCCACCACATGCACTTAATTACTTGACTATACAACCCCAAACAGTCGTTAACCCCTACAAGTAGGGTTAAGACAATTAAATAAATATAAAATATTTATTTAATTCACAGTTTGACGTCTTGTGCACTTAAGCACTGTACAGCTTCAATTAGATTCATATACCAAAACGCTTGATTCAGTTAATTTGCTAGTTCTCATTTCAATTCGTAATTAAAACGTAACACCGAAGCATTACTGTCAATCTTGAATTAAATGAGTTGAACAATTTATTTCAGACTCAATTTT
>NZ_JAAZQW010000092.1:0-887 GCF_012371415.1 Acinetobacter sp. A3 | reverse complement strand
TTTTAAAGTTGTATATCATGAAATTATTAAAAATATTGAGTTTAGTTTGCTTAAGCATAAGTATTGGGGCTTGTGCTGAGCATAGTATGAGTCGAGCAAAAACAAGTACAATTCCACAAGTGAATAACTCAATCATCGATCAGAATGTTCAAGCGCTTTTTAATGAAATCTCAGCTGATGCTGTGTTTGTCACATATGATGGTCAAAATATTAAAAAATATGGCACGCATTTAGACCGAGCAAAAACAGCTTATATTCCTGCATCTACATTTAAAATTGCCAATGCACTAATTGGTTTAGAAAATCATAAAGCAACATCTACAGAAATATTTAAGTGGGATGGAAAGCCACGTTTTTTTAAAGCATGGGACAAAGATTTTACTTTGGGCGAAGCCATGCAAGCATCTACAGTGCCTGTATATCAAGAATTGGCACGTCGTATTGGTCCAAGCTTAATGCAAAGTGAATTGCAACGTATTGGTTATGGCAATATGCAAATAGGCACGGAAGTTGATCAATTTTGGTTGAAAGGGCCTTTGACAATTACACCTATACAAGAAGTAAAGTTTGTGTATGATTTAGCCCAAGGGCAATTGCCTTTTAAACCTGAAGTTCAGCAACAAGTGAAAGAGATGTTGTATGTAGAGCGCAGAGGGGAGAATCGTCTATATGCTAAAAGTGGCTGGGGAATGGCTGTAGACCCGCAAGTGGGTTGGTATGTGGGTTTTGTTGAAAAGGCAGATGGGCAAGTGGTGGCATTTGCTTTAAATATGCAAATGAAAGCTGGTGATGATATTGCTCTACGTAAACAATTGTCTTTAGATGTGCTAGATAAGTTGGGTGTTTTTCATTATTTATAAGAATTAGAAGTTTGAGGTTAATCTATT
>NZ_JAAZQW010000091.1:0-950 GCF_012371415.1 Acinetobacter sp. A3 | reverse complement strand
TAGACTTCCTTCATAAATCATTTTTCAATCAATTTAATTGTTTATCTTTCACCCAATCTAAATTGTATATGCCAGCAAGTAAATTAAACCGCAGGTTTAATCTTTTACGACGATTTCTATATACACAAGATAAAATCTTAAAACATTTCATCCTTCCAAATACATGCTCTACTTGAATTCGTCTACGACCAATTTCTCTATTTAACTTTTTTAATTCAGAATCTAGTTTTTCAGTTTTCTTTGCTTTAGATGGCATGAGGCATCCAAAACCCAATTTTTTTATCCCTAAATACCCCTTATCAACGATAAAAAAGGGCTTAAATTTTAATTTCCTCATGCTTTTTTTAAATATTTTAAAATCATGCATGCTTCCATGACTTCCACATACACTCAGTATTTCACCTGTTGTATAGTGCATAGATAGCTGAAATTTAAAGGTATGTCGCTTTTTTTTACCGCTATACCATTTCTTCTGTTTTTTTTGGACGTTGAACTAATATTTCAGTTGCATCAATCACAACAACTTCCCAATCCACTTCATCTCGATTAGGAAGTTGTTTTGGCAAGTTAAATTTTCCAGAACGGATTAAGGTATCTTCAATAACACGTGTGATACGAATTGCACTCGTTTCAGATACACCGTAACTCATACCAAGATGGAAAAATGTTCGATATTCTCTCCAATATTCTATACATAAGAGCAAACGATCTTCCAACGGTAATTTATGCGGTCGTCCTTTACCAATATGACGAGGTAAATGCTTATTTAGCTCGGCCAACATGAGGTTAAATGTAGCCCAACTAACACCGGTAAGCCTACGAAACTTAACGTCTGATAATTTTTGAATATCTTTGAATTTCATCCAAGGATTATCTCTTGAATTAAATAATTTTGCTGATTAATTTAAGATCAAATAAATTGTACGTTTTTTGATTTATGACGGAAGTCT
>NZ_JAAZQW010000090.1:0-1036 GCF_012371415.1 Acinetobacter sp. A3 | reverse complement strand
ACCACTTACCCAAGTTACGCCTTAAATTTGGCTCAATTAGGGGCGCTTTGCATTTCAAATCTTTGTGCAACAAAGCCCTGTCGTATTCATATTTAGAAAGATCAGTACATTAAAAACACCCTGATAATAAGACCTAATTTGTCCTATTTGCAGGGTGTGTCTGATTTAAAAAATTGGATGAAATTGACTATCCGCAAGATGCTTGAACAATGATTCTTGTTTTAGGATCAATTACAACCGTGACCCGATTCATGCGGTAATCCATCGTCACAGGTTGATCAGGGGCAACCATACGCACAATTTCAGCTTGTGTGATCGCTTTAATTTCAGCTTCAGATAATTCAGTTTTACCAACTAGTTTCGCTGCGGCTTCAGGTACACAGTTTTGTATCACCGGTTTAGTCTCCACAGCTTTCATGTCAGAATTTTGGCTACAACCCGTAATTGCAACTAAAAATATCGCACTTATTGGAAAATAAAAGCGTTTTTTCATAATGGTTACGTCCTTAAGCCATGCTTAAGCATGCTTTATATATGAGACAATGTTAAGAAAAATATAATCTGCTGAACAGTTTTACCTATTCATTATTGTTCAACAACCTTTAGACCCAATTTCATCCAAGTGATTGCCTGTTGTCTACGTTCTTCCATTGCATTCCATAAAGTGTCTTGTGCCAAAATAGAATACTCGCCTTCACGACATGTTAATTCTGGTGAATTTTCATAATCAATCAGCCATTGCTCACTTTGGTAATATTCCTGTAATTCTTGCCACAATTTTTCTGCTGCCTGCCATTGCTCCTGAGCTTTCTCTAATTGCTGATGTAGTTGATGCCATTGCTCAAATTGCTGCTGCAAAAACTGAGCATCGAATGTCTTATTTTTATCCATACTGAATCTCACACATAAAATTTGTGTTGAGCGTACAATATTTTTAAAGTTCAAATTGTGTGTTTATGTTGGTAATCCTCCCATAAATAACCGAAGTTAAAAGTAGAGGTTAAGCAGCCATTAGAGGTGGCTTTCCTTTGTTAGC
>NZ_JAAZQW010000008.1:0-86491 GCF_012371415.1 Acinetobacter sp. A3 | reverse complement strand
TTTACCAGTGATGCATTTATTGATGTATTGAAATCAAATGGCATTCAAATCAGTATGGATGGTAAAGGTCGATGGGTAGATAATGTGATGGTTGAACGATTATGGCGGAGCGTTAAATATGAAGAGGTGTATCTCAAAGCTTATAGCAGTGTCACAGATGCGAAAAAGCAATTAAGTGCATATTTTGAGTTTTATAATTTGAAACGACCTCATTCGAGTCTAGACAAAATGACACCAAATGAGTTTTACTATGATCAGCTACCCCAACAAAACAAGGTGGCTTAACTAGAGCGGAATATCACTTATAAATACGCTTTTAGTTGTTCAAACAAGTGGGACCACCTCTGTTTTCACCGTTTCAATGGGGAAGTTGTGCAAGCTGATTGGAATGCTGCGAGAAACGTGCTTGCAAGATTAAACGACAATGAGATAAGTCGTTATACGCCTTACAAAACTGTAAAGCGTATATTGCAAGAACGGACTGACCGCTACAAGTCGGAACTGACCGACTCAGGCTCTAGTTACACGCTTGGCAACAAGACATTAACAGAGTGCGAATTAGTCCTTGACTATGTTTGACTACATTTTAAGGAACAGTCAGCCTTTTTATCCTGTGATGCAAATGTCCTAAACTAGATGGTTGTCGTCAGTCACTTTAAGCTTCTGCAAGATGCTTGCGCTGATGCGTGTGATCAAGCAGGGCAAAGCACATTGCGGCTGCAACAAAACACAGTCCAACCATGCAGCTCCATAGCCATCCACCTTGCTGCCATGCGTAAATCCCTAAAGCAGAACCGCAGGCACCACCTGTAAAATAACTGGTCATATAGACTGAATTGATGCGTGATTTGGCATCTGGGCGTAAGCGGAAAATAATATTTTGATTGCTGCTATGCACAGTCGCTAAGCCAAGGTTAATCAAGCCAAAACCCAAAATATAACTCCACAGTTGGAATTGACCAAAGTAGAGAAACATCCAACTGATGCCGAGCAAGGTTAAGCCGCCCCAAGTCAGCGCTGTGACATAGCCACGATCTGCAATTTTACCCACTTGTTTGGTCGAAAGTGCGCCAAATACTCCAACCAAAGCCACAATACCGACCATGACATCGGCTAAGCCAAAACTAGATTTGAGTAATACGGCAATGGTGGAAAATAAAACACTCATCGCAGCAAAAGCAAAAGCCCCGAGTAATGCGCGATAGACTAAGCGGCGCTCTTCCAAAATCAGTCTGCCCATAGACTGAAATACTGCAAAGTAGCTGAGTTTGCTGGTAGAAATAAAAGGCAAACGTGCTTTGAGTACCGCAGCAATACACAACATGAATATCCCGCTGAGCAGATAAATCACTTTCCAGTGAAATAAATTAGATAGCAAGCCTGCTAAACTGGTCGAAAGTAAAATACCGACCAATAAACCACTCATCAGCAAACCAACAACTTCGCCCATTTTTTCAGGTTTTACGGTCATGGTCGCAAAAGGAATTAATACTTGTGCCGCCACAGAAAATAGCCCTGTGATGATGGTACCAATCCAAAGCATGCTTAAATTGCTAGAAAAGGCACACAAAAACAAACCTACCGATGCCAAGAACATGAGCAAGGGGATGAACTTGGTTTTATTGACAATATCGCCCATCGGTACAATAAACAATAAGCCGAGTGCGTAAGAGACTTGTGCAAATGTCACAGTCAGTGCAACTTGTGACTGTGGAATTTGAAAAGATTGATGAATGGAGTAAATCAAAGGTTGGCAATAATAATTTGCACCTGCACATAAACCGCAGGCAATCGCCATTAACCATAAAAGGGTTTTGTCTTGGCTAATGTCAGGTGCAGTATTCATAGTCTTCCTAGCTTATAAGGCAGTGTGATGCTGTGAGTAAATAGGACGCTGTTTGAGTTTGAGCGATGAAAAATCGGTGAGTATCCTAAACTTTGTGGTGATGTTTTAAGTCTTTAATGTGAAAACTTGTTTTTGGACAATGTAATCATCATCACCCCTATAATATTCAGCAGACAGCCCAACCATTGTATGCCATTCAGGTGCTCACCTAAAAATGCTGTCGCCAATAAAATCGTTAAAATGGGGCCAATTGAGGCAATCATAGCTGATTGTGCTGCACCTAAACGGGCGATGCTGTGCGCCATTAACAAGGTAGGCAGTACTGTCACAAAAATGCCCAAGGCAACGCCGTAGCCCAGTACCTGTAATGGCAGCTGCTGAATCAAAGCTAGAGGATGCAGTGTGGCCAAGCAGTAATGAACCAAGGTACCTAAGCAGGCAATGCTTAAAGCCAAGCCTGTAAAATTCCATGAGCCAAAATGTTGAATCAATCGTCGAGTCAGCAGCAAATAACCCGCAAAACATACCGCACTGGCAAAGACTAAACTGCTGCCTAGCCAAAAGTACGAGTCATGCGGTGTGTTGCTTTGTTCTTGTAACATCACAATGACTGTGCCGCCATAACTCAGGGCAATGGCAAGTAAACTCAACCAGCTGAGTTTTTGTTTATAGATCAGGCTAGACGCCAATACAGTCAGAGTTGGATATAAAAAAAGAATAATCCGTTCTAATGATGCGCTAATGAACATCAACCCTAAAAAGTCTAACCAGCTAGAAAAGTAATAGCCGATCAAACCTGAAAAAATCAGCAGTAGCCAATTGCCTTTGGAAATGTTGCGGCTGTGCTGACGGTTGAACCAGCAAATCAACAGAAAAAACGGCAAGGCACTGGCCATACGTAAAGCCATGAGCACAGTGGCATCGACCAATGGCGAAAGTGCATAAGCCTGTTTAATAAAAATCGCTTTGGTACTGAACAAAAATGCAGCGAATAGCGCAAAGATGGAACCCCATTGCGTGGCATTAAGTTTGATCATGGCAAAAGCTAAAGTGAAGGGTGAATGCAAAGTACGATAAAAAGAGTTGAGTGATCCTGCATAGGATTTAAAACGGCAAGTGTGGCAGGAAAAATCAACAACTAAGCATAGCGGATTTTGTGTAAAGGGTCTGCTTTAAAACATCGAAATTAAGTGAAAAGTAAAATAGATTGTGGTTGCACGATAATAGTGCAAAAACTTTTAAAATATTACAAAACACACAAAATCCATCATCAGACAAAATGATGTTTAAAAAAATTCAAAAAAATAATAGCGGTCAACTTAGACATGTACTGAATAAATTTACAGATAGTTTAAAAGTTTTGCTGCTGCCACTTTTAGATTTTATTGATAAGGCAAAGGTTGGTATTTGTAAGGTTTTAATGGGGAGGTATAGGCTCTAAATTAGTACGTATAGCGAGCGATAAAATTTGTCAGAAAAGTCAATTTGGCATTGAAGTTTTAAGTTTTAGCGGTCAAATGTATAGATATATGATCTTTTGGGTCTAAGTCGGATTTTCCCAATTTAGCCAAATGCATGTCAGAATGATCAATGCAAAATTCATTTAAATGTGATGAACTGCTAACTCAAAACTGCTGTACTGTCGTTTTGATCCTGCCAAATACGGTTATTGCTGAATAATTATACTTATATTAAAGAAGCAAAATCTATCAATTATATCTCGCAACAATATTTTTATGAATCATCAGTTCAAAATATGGGTATTTATTAAATAAATATTGGGTGGTAATTTAAAAATGTTGCATTAGAATCCAAAAATTCAACAAAACTTATCCTGAGGGGAAAGCATCGTTATCCACGATGTTGACTTAAGAAAAACTAGCTTGAGGGACGCTCATGCAGATCGGAATTCCAACCGAAACTGTTGTCGGTGAAAATCGTGTCGCTGCGACGCCAGAAACAGTAAAGAAGTTGATTAGCGCGGGTCATAGCGTAGTCATTGAACGTGGTGCGGGTGTTAAAGCCGCTTATATCGACAGTGCTTATGAACAAGTGGGTGCAAGCCTGACAGATGATGCTTATCGTGGCAGTCAAATGATTTTGAAAGTTCGTGCCCCGAAGGGTGATGAAATTCAGAAATTGGCACCGAATAGTACTGTCGTGGCGATGTTTGATCCTTACCGCAATACTGAATTAGATCAGTTTGCTGCGGCTCAGGTGTCTGCATTTGCGTTAGAGCTTTTGCCACGTACTTTGTCACGTGCACAAAATATGGATGTGTTGTCATCACAAGCCAACTTGGCAGGCTATAAGTCAGTGCTGTTGGCTGCAGCAGAATACCAACGCATGTTCCCAATGTTAATGACGGCTGCGGGTACTGTAAAACCTGCACGTGTTGTAATCATGGGTGTGGGTGTTGCGGGTCTGCAAGCCATTGCAACGGCAAAACGTCTGGGTGCGGTAGTTGAAGCAACTGACTTGCGTCCAACTGCGAAAGATCAGGTAGAGTCTTTAGGCGGTAAATGGCTAGACGTGCCAATGTCTGAAGAAGAACAGCAAAAAGCTGCAGATGCTGCCAAAAATGGCTACGGCTGGATGCCAGGTGAACAATACATTAAAGATCAGGCTGTTATTGTAGATAAAGCTGTTTCTAATGCTGATATTGTGATTACCACGGCATTATTGCCTGGTCGTGATGCACCACGTTTAATCAAAGCTGAAACTGTTGCAAAGATGAAACCGGGTTCAGTCATTTTAGATATGGCGGTAGAAACAGGTGGTAACGTTGAAGGTTCACAATGTGGTGAAACGGTTGTGACTGCCAATGGTGTGAAAATTTTGGGTATCCCAAACATTCCATCTACAGTGTCGACTGAAGCCTCTGCACTTTATGCACGTAATGTATTGAATTTTGTTGAAACATTATTTGATAACGACAAGAACTTTGCACTGAATCCTGAAGAAGAAATTCAGAAAGCATTGCTGGTGACCCATAACGGTCAAGTACTGTTAAAGCGTGGTTAAGGAGAACTCTCATGGTTGAAACAATTACGATTTTTGTCCTTGCCATTTTCGTAGGTTACTACGTGGTTTGGGGCGTAACGCCTGCATTGCATACGCCACTTATGGCGGTAACCAATGCGCTGTCTTCGATCATTATCGTGGGTGCGATGATTCAAACTGTTGGCTTACCAATGGTTGGTGTAGAAGGTAGTGTCGATTTTCAAACCATTAACGTGGTGAGTGTACTGGGTGCTATTGCTGTGTTCTTGGCAAGTATCAATATTTTTGGTGGTTTCGCAGTAACGGCACGTATGCTGGAAATGTTCAAACCAAAAGCAAAGAAAAAAGAGGGCTAATGCATGGAATTTATTCGTGAATATGCAGACTGGTTCTATTTAATCGGGGCTGTACTTTTTATCTTAACGCTTCGTGGTTTGTCTGGTCCAAAAACAGCAATTGCAGGTAACCGCTACGGCATGATCGCCATGGCAATTGCCGTATTGACCACATTCTTTGTAGCCGATAATCCAGTGGTTTGGATGATCGTAGGTGCTATGGTTCTAGGTGCAATCGTTGGTATTGCCCGCGCACGTACTGTTCCTATGACTCAAATGCCTGAAACAGTTGCACTGATGCACTCTTTGGTGGGTTTGGCAGCAGTTTTAATTGCCATTGCGGCAATTATTCACAACAACAAGTTGGTGGAATTAGGTCCAGACCTATTGGCTGCAAATGGTATTAATTTCCATGAAATGAGCAAAGTTCATTTATTTGAATTGTTTGTGGGTTGTTTCGTGGGTGCAATTACCTTTACAGCATCTGTATTTGCGTACGGCAAACTGGCTGCAAAGAAATGGGCAAAAACCATTTCAGGTGCATGGGTTAAACCTGTTCAAGCATTGATTTTCATTGCCATGTTAGGTTTTGGTATCCACTTCTTCTTGACTGGAAACATGACATCATTCTGGGCAATGACTGGTCTTGCACTTGCATTTGGTTGGGTATGGATTGCACCTGTAGGTGGTGGTGATATGCCAGTGGTGGTATCACTTCTCAACTCATTCTCAGGTTGGGCTGCAGCAGGGATTGGTTTCACACTTGAAAACAACATGCTGATTGTTGCGGGTTCACTTGTAGGTTCATCGGGTGCGATTCTGTCGTACATTATGTGTAAAGCGATGAATCGTTCAATCATCAACGTATTGTTTGGTGGTGCGATGGGTGGTGCAGCAGCACCGACTGCTGGCGCTGGTGAGCAAGTACAACGTAACTACCGCTCAGGTTCTGCAGATGATGCTGGCTTCTTGATGTCAAATGCTGACAGCGTAGTGATTGTACCAGGTTATGGTATGGCGCAAGGTCGTGCACAAAATGCAGTTAAAGAATTGGCTAACTTGCTGAAAGAACAAGGTGTAACTGTTCGCTTTGCGATTCACCCTGTGGCAGGTCGTATGCCAGGTCACATGAACGTATTACTTGCAGAAGCAGACGTACCATACGAAGACATCTTAGAAATGGATGAGATCAACTCAGATTTCCCAGCAACAGATGTAGTACTTGTTATTGGTGCGAATGACGTTGTGAACCCAGCAGCAAAAGACGATCCGAACTCGCCAATTTACGGTATGCCAATTCTTGAAGCGCATAAAGCACGTACCATTATGGTGATCAAGCGCTCAATGGCAACGGGTTATGCAGGTTTGGACAACGACTTGTTCTATAACGACAAGACCATGATGATCTTTGGTGATGCTAAGAAAGTTGTGGAAGATATGACGAAGTCAATCAACGGTACAGGTCACTAAGTGAACTGACTGATAAGAACCGCCTTCGGGCGGTTTTTTTGTTCGTTGTATAAGAGATCGTAAAAGAAAGCTAAAGATCATGCTTCGGAAAATTATCAGCGCACGGAGACCATCGTCAGTGGGTTAAGGTGGGACTTGTGTGGTGCAAATACGTAAGTTGGTTTGCATATGATTTTTTAAACACTGCACATAAAAAAGCGACTTATTTAAAGTCGCTTTTGCATATTTTCTTGGGTCTGTTTTGAAGCTTTAAAGATTAGGCAACCGATTCAGGTGTGGTACGCCATAAGCTTTCAAGGTCATAGAATTTACGTGCAGTTGGTAACATAAGATGTACCACAACAATGCCAAGATCAACCAAGATCCATTCAGCATCGCGTTCGCCTTCAATGCCGATTGGGCGGAAACCCGCTTTACGTGCTTCTTCAGCAACATTATCGGCAAGGGATTTAACATGACGCGTTGATGTGCCGCTGGCAATGACAATCGCATCTGCAACATTGCTGATGCTGCTGACATCAAGCTCAACAATTTCTTTGGCTTTTACATCGAGTAGTGCTTCATGTACAACTTGAAGGCAAGTTTGTACGTCATGCTTTGCGGTGTTCATTGCAAGATCGTGAGAATTAGAAGCGCCGGGCGATGGTTCTAAATTCATGGGGTGTATAATTTCCTAAAATTATTCATCGTCTAATATAGCCGTTTTGGCCTAAAAATTCAAATCGCACCGATTTTAACCATTTTGTTGTGCCGGAAAAAACTTGTCTTTCCACACAAATGATTGATTTGATGTTAAACGTGGGCGATATTCGGCAGCGACATAACCTGCGTAATTACTTTGCGCTAACCATGCAAATAATGCGGTATAGTCCAAATGGCCTGTGTCAGGTTCATGGCGTCCTGGGTAGTCAGCAAATTGAATATGACCAATATCTTGCAAGTTTTCCTGTAGTGCGCTGAGCACATCTTCACCCATCATGGCCATGTGATAACAATCGAATTGCATTTTGAGTGCAGGGTGTTTGACAGCTTCTAACATTTCCTGAGCTTGGGCAATGTTCTGTACCAGAAAACGTGGCATATCTGTGCCATTGATCATTTCAAATACAGGTTGAATCTGGTGCTCAGTGAGCATGGAGCAAGCCAGTTTTAGATTTTCTGCCAGTGTGTTTAAGCAAGGTAACAAGTCTGCATCGGCAGGTTGTTTGCCTGCCAAAATATTCACACTTGGAACATTTAGGGCTTTGGCATAGGTAATGGCTTGTTCTAAGCCACGATGAAATTCAAGTTCTTTACCGGGTACCCCCGCTAAGCCATCACCCCCTTGCATGAGGTCACCCGCAGGCACATTAATCAGACACAGGCTAAGTGCATGCAGCTGAAGTTGAGTTTGAATTTGTTCGATACTGAGCTCGTAGGGAAACTGAATTTCAACGTGCTGAAAACCATGTTGGCGAGCAAGGGCAAAGCGTTCAATTAATGGGACTTCGGTAAATATCATTGACAGATTAACCACAAGTTTAGACATGCATAAGCTCCTTGCTCAGGAATGGTAATGAAAAAATTTAAGCTTCAACTTGGTAAATAATGCTGGCTAAATCTGCTTCGGCAAAACCTTTAGCCTGATGGGCTTGAAGCTGAGATAGAGCTTTTTGGGCAACAGGAATCTGCAGCTGAAACGCTGCGGCAAGTTGCACTGCATTATTTAAATCTTTAGACAGGGTTTGTACTTTCCATTGCACAGGTTCAAAACTGTGGGTGGCCATACGTGGGGTTAAAATCTGAAACGGTTTTGAATCGGCAAAACCACCTGCCAAAGCTGGGGCAAGTAGCTGTGTATCTACACCTGCTTGAGCAGCAAGGGCAACGGCTTCTGCAATTAAGGTACTATTTGCGGCAACAATCAATTGATTGCAAATTTTGGTGGCTTGTCCTGTTGCGGTTTCGCCCATGCGGGTCACACGTTGTGACAGCACCGCATAAATTGGGCTTAATTTTTCAATAGTGTTGGCATCGCCACCTGCAAAAATTACTAGCGTACCTTGTTCTGCTCCCGCGGTGCCACCAGATACAGGTGAGTCAATCCAAGTCACGTGTTTTTGCTTGGCTTGTTGTGCAAGGGCTTTGGTTTGTGCAACCGATAAGCTGGAAAAATCAACAATGACTTGTTGGGCAGTTAAGTACGGTTCAATTTGATCAAATACACTTTGAACTGCATGATCATCTGCTAAACAGGTCAAAATGACAGGGTATTGCCCGATCTCTTGCAGCTGAAGCAGTTTAGCACCTGCATTGATTAATGGTTCGCATGCAGCAGGACTGCGGTTCCATACTGCAACCTTATAACCTGCCTGAATTAAGCGGGTCGCCATGCGCGTGCCCATGAGTCCCATACCTAAAAAAGCGATTTGTGTGTCATGGTCAAAGTGCATAGCGAGTTCTCCTTTTTGCCTACATTACAAGCCCTTGATGAAATGTCAATCTCGCCTTTGGTCAAAGTAGGCAGCAGATTTTGCGATTAAAATTGACGTGGGGCAAAGCGTACTTCTGGATTTTTATCCTTTTTACGCGCCAATTGGCTATTTTTACCCAATAATAATTTTAATTGCCAAATTTTTTCTAAGCGTAAAGATTTTGCAGGTGTGTGTTCCATGGCATCCAATACTTGTTTGGCTGCTGCCAAAGCATCGGGAGAGCGCTGTGCAATTTCTTCGGCAAGCACTTGTGCTTGTTGTAATGGGCTATCGGCAAGATGTGTCACTAAACCAATTTCTTTGGCATAGTTGGCATCAAAAATACGTGCGGTGAGGGTTAATTCTTTGGCAAGGTCTAAACCAATTAAACCTTTTAAAGAGCGGCTGAGTCCCATGTCTGGCACTAAGCCCCAGCGACTTTCCATGATCGACATTTGTGTATCGGGATGCGCAATACGAATGTCTGCAGCCAACGCCAGTTGCATGCCTGCGCCAAAACAATAACCTTGCATTGCTGCAATGACAGGTACAGGTAACTCTTGCCAAACCAAAAATGCTTTTTGGAATAGGCTTTGTCCTGGTTTAATCAGTTCCCAAGCTGCAAAAGCACGGTTTTGTGGATTGTTTAGGTCGGCTAAATCAATGCCTGCGCTAAAAACTTGTGCTTCGCCTGTTAAAATTACACAACGTAAGCTACGGTCTTTTTTCAGTTTTTCTGCGGTGCGTACCAATTCCTTGAGCAGGGCAAAGCTCATCGCATTGCGCTTGTCTGGACGGTTTAATGAAACGATTGCAATGCCATTATTTTTTTCAATACGAAGTAAGGTCATGTTGTGCACTCTTGTTTTGACTGGGCAAAGCATAGCATGCACAGACCCAAGATAAATGACAGCAGAGTCACGGCCAAAACGGTGGACTCTGCCTGAAATGATTCCTAAAAATCATGTGATGCTTTTTGTGAAACGTGTATTTAAAACGCTATTTTTGCTTTGACGAAATGCTATTCATCCCAGATTTACTACGAACCAGTTGCTGTGTGTTGAGCAAAAATATGTTCTGCTGCATGTTCCACTTGTTGGATGCAGGCTTTTAGCTCCTGATAACGATTCAGCACTTCCTGCACAAAGAGTTCGTCGGCTTTACGACGTTCCTTGCGCAAGGTCGATACAAACTGTTCAAATGAGCCCGTGACATCCTGCAGGTTTGGTGTGCCAACATAACGGGTTGCACCATATAGCCGATGCAATACGTGCTCGAGTTGCGGAAAATCTTCCAGTTCAATCAGTTGTTCCATTTCATTTAATTCGGTGGCAAAACTGTCGACCAGCATTTTTAGTAAATCTACTGCAAGGTCTTCTTTGTTGGCAGCGAGCATCAGACTTTGTTGCCAGTTCAGCACGTCTGGATCAAGTGCTTCAATTACAATGGCTTTATCAACCGCAGGCGGTTTATTAAAACTTTGCGTGGTCCAGTGGGTGAGAATCTGAATGATCTGCTCAATCTGAATCGGTTTGGTGACATAGTCATCCATGCCCACTTTCAGCAGTTTTTGTTTTTCATCGGCAAGTGCGTGTGCAGTCAGGGCAATAATTGGCAGACGTTTGTGATTTTCCAGTGTCGATTCTAAAGAACGGATCGCCCGGGTGGTGTCTACCCCAGACATAACAGGCATTTGAATGTCCATGAAAATCAAATCGAAAGGCTGTAATCCTTGCTCAATACGTTGTTGCAGAATATCTAAAGCCTCCTGACCACTTTGTGCCTTGGTGGTGGTGACGTTGAGTTCGCCCAATAAAGCTTCTAGAACAATCAGGTTTGGCAAGTGATCATCTACTGCCAAAATGTGCAAGCCTTTACCATCAAATGAAGTTGCATCAGGTTCGACAAAGTTGTGTTCATTGTTGAGTAATTGAATCAGCGCAGAACGACTGAGCGGTTGATACAAGGCGCGTGCACGGTACTCATTCAACACACTTGGGTCAATTGACATTTGATAGCCATAAACAGCCAAATTTCCCTGATAACGTGTGCGAATTTCTTTCAATAGCGCTTCGGTGTCACTGCTGTGATCCACAATTAACCAGGTATTGTCTTGCGTATTTGCTACATCTTTTAAGCGGCTGAATAAATCTAAAATAGAAGCTGTTTCAATGTGTTGTACTGCATAATTTTCTAGATAATGACGCAAAACATTGGCAGTGGCAGGGTGTGCCAAATATGACACCACTTGCACATCTTTAAAGCTCGGATGCTGTTGCTCATGTGCCTCATCTACAGCAAACATGGCGGTAAACCAGAAGGTTGAGCCTTTTTCTGTTGGGGCACGCTCTTGATTGTCTTCAAAGCCAATTTGACCTTGCATTAAATGCACTAATTGCTTGGAGATCGCAAGGCCTAAGCCTGTACCACCAAACTGGCGCGTGACTGAAGTATCGCCCTGAGAGAAAGATTCGAACAGCTTTTTGCGGTCTGTGCCGCTTAAACCAATGCCACTATCCTGTACGCTAAAGTGAATCAGGCATTGTCCAATATCGTCATGTTCCACGCGCGCACGTACAATAATTTCACCATCGGGTGTGAATTTAATCGCATTGGAAATCAGGTTGGTTAAAATTTGTTTAAAGCGTAAAGCGTCACCCAACACATGCTGTGGTACGTTGTCGGCAAAGTAAAAAGCCATGTTGATGTGCTTTTGTGCGGCCAAAGGCGAGAGCATATCCATCACATCAAAAATGGCTTCTTCTAAATCAAAAGGCGCAGTATCCAGTTCCAGTTTACCGGCATCAATTTTGGAAAAATCCAAGACATCATTAATTAAAGCCAAAAGGTGTGCAGACGACTTACGAATGGTTTGTAAATACAAATTTTGCTCATTACTCAGGTTTTCCTGACGCAATAACAGGTGAATAAAACCATCTATACTGTTCAGCGGGGTTCTGAGTTCGTGACTGATATTGGCCAAAAATACCGATTTGGATTGGTTGGCAGAAATCGCTTGGTCACGTGCTTGACGGTAGGTGATGTTCTGCACTTCTAAGGTGTCGAGGGTACGACGCAAGTCATCTTCAGTTTGTTCGGTATGTTCTTTGAGTTCCAAAAAGCTGAAATGCAGGCGTTTGACTACATTGGCAATATCACGCTGTAATAAACGCAGTTCACCCGTACTGTTAATCACCATGTGTTGATCAAGCGTATCGGCATTCAGACGTTGCAACTGCATGCGAATTTCATACATCGGTGCAATCCAGCGACGTGAATAGAAATTCAGACACAGCAATAACAGTAATAAGGTCAGTAAACCTGTGGCAATCAAGACAATCATGACCCGATAGCGGGCAATTTGTAGCGGTTGATTGTCTAGCTCAATCAATAACCATGCAGGTTGGTTGATGTCTTGCTGCACTTGCATGCCATAAACATGATTATTGTTATATAGAATTGGGCCAAAAAACTCGGCATTTTTTGGAAATTTTGGCCAGCCCGCTTGGTCTTGAAAGCCCATGCTTAAGCGTCGTGTACCTGTGGCATCAATCAGTGCAGTACGAATCAAATGCTTTTCGTTCATCATATTTTGCATATAAGAACGTGCTTCTTCGTACTTCCATGGAAAGCTAGATAATTGATGTAGGGCTGCTTCAGACGGTAATTCAAATCGGGTCAAAATCGCAATTGCCATTTGCCGCTGTTGTGCTTTGGCTGCATTAGAGGTTTCAGATAGAACCAACATGGTTCCAACACATGCCAAAATCATAATTGGCACAAAAATGAGCGCAATCAGCTGTCCATAAGCATGATTTAAGTGCAAGCGCTTAAATAACTTTTTGTTGATATTTGACATGGTTCATGCAGTTTAATCCTTATGCAAGGCAGTTTAGCATGCTTTATTTCGGCTGACTGTGTTTTCATCTGCTTCTGTGCTAGAGATGTCGATTTTCATGGATGCGTAGGTCATTTATAGAAGTTAAGTCGTGTGGATTTAAACGGTATTTGATGTGGTTGAAGCGATAAAAAATGAGTCAAAGCAATGAGGGGCCGCAACGATGCAAAGGAATGCATAAATTCTCGGCAGACTCTTGTAGATTTGATAAAAAGCCAGTGAAAAACGTGCAGGAAGGTGCATTTTTTCATACAATAAGCCCACCTTGATATTGGTACAGAGCATGCGTGATACCCAACCAGATTTCCAAAGTGATGAGTTTTTACTAGACCATTATGTGGGCAAAACCCCATTGGTGCGTTTGCAGCGTTTGGCTCAACATACGCAGGCAACGGTTTTGGCAAAACTGGAAGGGAATAACCCTGCGGGTTCGGTCAAAGACCGTCCTGCCTATAACATGATTATGCAGGCAGAAAAACGCGGTGAAATTCGACCAGGTGATACTTTAATTGAAGCAACCAGTGGTAACACAGGCATTGCTTTGGCAATGGTAGCAGCCATGCGTGGTTATAAAATGCAGCTGATCATGCCTGATAATATGAGTCAGGAGCGTAAAGATGCTATGCGGGCTTATGGGGCTGAACTGATTGAAGTGACCAAAGCACAAGGCATGGAAGGTGCACGTGATTTGGCTTTGCAAATGCAACGTGAAGGCAAAGGCTTGGTGCTGAATCAATTTGGTAATCCTGACAATGTGCAGGCACACTATCTGACCACGGGCCCTGAAATTTGGCAGCAAACGGGTGGAAAAATCACTCACTTTGTCAGTTCTATGGGTACCACAGGTACCATTATGGGCGTGTCTAAATATTTAAAAGAACAAAACCCAGATATTCAAATTATTGGTTTACAGCCTTCCGACGGTTCAAGCATTGCAGGTATCCGTCGCTGGCCTGAAGCCTATTTACCGACTATTTTTGACCGTAGCCGTGTCGATCGTATTATTGATATTCCGCAAATTGAAGCTGAAAAAACCATGCGCAAACTGGCGCAAAAAGAAGGCATCAGTGCGGGAACATCTTCAGGTGGTGCGGTTTGGGCGGCATTAAAAATTGCTGAAGAAAATCCAGATGCAGTCATCGTGTGTATTATTTGTGACCGTGGTGACCGTTATTTATCGACAGGGTTATTCTCTGTTCAAGACCCTGAATAGCCGAAAAGCATTCATTTCTTTGTAGCTGACTGAGTAAAATCGTATGCGTTTACCTGTGCTGATTTTCGATATTGAAACCGTTACCGATTTGAAATCAGGCGCGCATTTATATCAGCTGAATTTACCTGAGGCTGAACTTGAACACGCGTTGATGAAACTGCGTCGGCAAGAAGCGGGCACCGATTTTCAGCGTCTGCCTTTGCATGAAATAGTCTGCATTTCAGGCTTGTGGATTGATGAACACGGCATGAAACTGTTTTCATTTAGCCGCGAACAAGACAGTGAAGCAGCAATGCTGAAAAAGTTCTTGTCTATTTTTGATAAGCGTCATCCGACTTTGGTGAGCTGGAATGGTTCGCAGTTCGATCTGCCTGTAATTTTATTCCGTGCCATGTATCATGGGCTGTCTGCGCCGAGTTTGTTTGATCAGGGCGAGATTGATCAGCAAAAACGTTATAACAATTATCAAAACCGTTACCATCAACGTCATGTCGATTTAATGGATGTGATGGCCATGTTCAATGGTCGCCATTTTCAGAAACTGGATGATATGGCCTATTTGTTGGGCTTTCCGGGTAAGCGGGTAGATGCGGGTTATCGTGTCCCTGAATTTATGCAAACAGGTGAATGGCTCAGACTGACACGCTACTGTGAAGGCGATGTACTGAATACTTGGCTAATTTATCTGCGCTGGCTGTTGCTGAAAGGGCAGTTATTGCCTGAAGATCATACTTTATGGGTACAGCACACCATTCAATATTTGCATACTCAACCGCAACATGAAGATTTTTTGAAAGTGTGGCAGCAGAGTTCACAGCAAACTGAATTTACCCGTGCAGACTTCCCTGAGCAGGCTTCATCTACAGCACAGAATCAGGCGAGCGAAAGTTCAGCATGGTCTGCTCCTTCACCTTCTTCTGACGCCTAGGTACACATGAAACATCGCAGCAAACAACGAACGACTCAGCAGGCTGTGCATTGCTTTCAGGTCGAGTCTTTATCGCATGAAGGGCGTGGTATTGCACATTATGGTCATCAGGCAGAGCATCCTGCTGAAAAGCACGGTAAAACGGTGTTTATTGAAGGAGCTTTGCCCGGTGAAACTGTACGCGCCAAAATTACTCAAAGTAACAAGCGTTTAGAACAAGCCGAATGTTTAGAAGTACTAGGTGAGCCGTCAGCTTTGCGGGTAGCTCCGCCATGTCCGCATTATCAACAATGTGGTGGTTGCAGCATGCAGCATATTCAGGTGGATGAGCAGATTCGTTTAAAGCAACAAGTGTTGCAGTCACACTTGCAGCACTTTGCGCAGGTGCAGCCTGAAGAGTGGCTTGCGCCATTACGTTCAAAACGTGAAGATTATCGTCGTAAAGCACGTGTTGGTGTGCGTTATTTGCCCAATCAAGATAAATTGGTGGTCGGTTTTCGTGAGCGCAACAGCAACAAACTGACCAGCATTGATCGTTGTTTGGTGCTTGATCAGGCTTTTGGTTCTTTGACTCGCCTTAAGCAGCTACTCCAAAGTCTAACAGGCAAAGCCCATATTGGTCATATAGAATTGGCCATGGGAGATCAAGAGATTGCTTTGGTGGTACGGCATACAGAAAAATTATCTGCAGCCGATGTCAACCAATTACAACAATTTGCGTTACAGAAACATTGGCAATTGTATTTGCAACCTGAAGGCCCAGACAGCTTACATCGGGTTGATGATCCACACGCACCGATGCGTTTGCATTATCGTTTAGATGATTTTGATGTGGATTTTGGCTTTCATCCGCAAGACTTTACTCAGGTTAATTCAACCATTAACCCACAGATGGTGAAGCTGGCATGCGATTTGCTTGAGTTAAAATCAGGTGATCGGGTGCTTGATCTGTTTTGTGGATTGGGCAACTTTTCTTTACCACTGGCGCGCTGCGTTGGTGCGACAGGATCAGTGGTTGCAGTTGAAGGTTCTGAGCAGATGGTGCAGCGTGGTGCAGAAAATGCACAGCGCAATGATTTAGATCATGTTAGGTTTTATTCACAAGATTTAACAAAAGATTTTTCGCATCATTCTTGGGCAAATCAAGGATTTGAGGCATTATTAATTGACCCTCCGCGCTCAGGTGCAGAGGAGGTGATGCATTATGTGCCCAAATTTGGTGCAGATAGAATCGTTTATGTGTCGTGTAATCCAGCCACACTCGCAAGGGATGCAGGTGTATTGGTCAAGCAGGGCTATCAATTGAAAAAAGCAGGTGTGATGGACATGTTTACCCATACGGATCACGTTGAATCCATTGCCTTGTTTCAGAAAGAAAAGCAAATAAACGATTTATAATATGAAGTACATAGAGGTAGGAGAAGGGTATGGTCACAGTACGTGAACAACTTCCTGGACGTTTAAATGAACTGTCTGAGGAAACGACTGTAGAACATGCCGAACAAGCACGACAAGATTTGGCAGAATGGCTAGATCGGGTACGTGATATTTATGATGGGGCAGCACTTGAACAATTAGAACACGTAGCCAATTACACCCTGAAAAAAGAGTTGGAAACTACAGTCAGTCATCGTTCCAATACTTTATATACTGGTATTGAGATGGCAGATATTTTGGCGCACTTGCATGTCGATGAAGACACCTTGTCGGCAGCTATGCTGTACCGTGGTGTGCGTGAAAATGTGATTCATTTAGATGAAGTACGTGAAGAATTTGGTGAAGCGGTATATGGCTTGATCAAAGGCACTTTATCTATGGGTAAACTGTCTGAACTGATTGAAAAAAATAAACGTCTGGAAGATCACTTTAATAACAATCAGCGTGAGCATTTAACAGGCATTTATAAAATGCTGATTTCCATGACGGAAGATGTGCGTGTTGTGCTGATTAAACTGGCAGAGCGTACCTATTCTTTACGTGAGCTAGCTACAGCTTCAAAAGAACGTCAGGAACGTGTTGCACGTGAAATTCTAACCATCTATTCGCCATTGGCACACCGTTTGGGTATTGCTCAACTGAAATGGGAGCTTGAAGACTTAGCTTTCCGTTATTTAGCACCAGATCGTTATAAAGAAATTGCCACACTACTTAATGAAAAGCGTTTAGAGCGTGAAAATTATATTCAAAGTGTGATTTCACAATTGCGTACAGAATTGGGCAACAACGGTATTCATGCTGAAATTAGTGGTCGGGTTAAACACATTTATTCGATTTATCGAAAAATGAAAAGTAAGAACCTGAGCTTTGATCAGTTATATGACATTCGTGCTGTACGGGTCTTGGTCAAAACCATTCCTGAGTGCTATCACTCATTGGGTATTGTGCATCAATTGTGGCGACATATTCCGCATCAGTTTGATGACTACATTACCAATCCGAAAGCCAATGGTTATCGCTCTTTACATACCGCAGTGATTGCAGAAAACAAATCACTAGAAGTGCAAATTCGTACCATGGATATGCACGAAGAAGCTGAGCTTGGGGTATGTTCACACTTCAACTATAAAGAAGGTTCTAAAGCGACAGACCATTCGTTTAATCATCGTCTACATTCTTTACGTTCGGTGCTGGAACATTATCAGGAACGTAATGATGCCAGCGCACATAAAGATGATGATGATTCTGAAAACTTTGAACAAATCCAAGAGTTTGAAGATTTTGAAAAAATTTATGTGTTCAGCCGTGATGGTGACATTAAAGAGTTACCACGTGGCTCGACCGTACTGGATTTTGCTTACCATGTGCATACCGAAGTGGGTAACAAATGTTATGCCGCACGGGTGAACCAGCGTTATGTGCCGCTGACCTATACCCTAAAAACAGGTGAGCAGGTCGAAATTCTGACCAAAAAAGACCGTGAGCCAAACCGTGATTGGTTGGTACACTCTTTGGGTTATATCAAAACAGCACGTGCACGAGATAAGTTACGCCACTGGTTTAGACAGCAAGACCGCAGTAAAAATCTGGAAGTTGGGCGTGAAGTACTGAATAAAGAATTATCACGTTTGGCAATTCACCCGAAAAGTATTGATTTGAATGATTACTGTAATCATTTCAATGTCAAAACAGGTGAAGACATTTTGATTGGTTTGGTGAATGGCGATATTGGTCTGCATGCCTTAATCAATCAGGTTAACCGCCATATGCACTTGGATCAGGATGAGCCTGAGCTGGTGCTGAAACCAACGTTGAATCCACGCGCCAGCCACACACTTTCTGCACATGGTATTTTGATTGATGGTTTGGATAACGTCGAGTTGCACATTGCACAATGTTGTCAGCCTGTACATGGCGAGGCCATTGCGGGATATATCACCCTGAACCGTGGCGTGAGTATTCATAAAGTGGCGTGTTCAGACTATATTCGCATGATTGGTAACGAGCCTGAGCGTGCAGTTGAAGCTGACTGGGAAATGCAGCCGACCCGTGGT
Source organism: Acinetobacter sp. A3 (assembly GCF_012371415.1). Classification (NCBI taxonomy): domain Bacteria; kingdom Pseudomonadati; phylum Pseudomonadota; class Gammaproteobacteria; order Moraxellales; family Moraxellaceae; genus Acinetobacter; species Acinetobacter sp. A3. Next base: position 67,854 of record NZ_JAAZQW010000008.1, on the reverse strand, counting down.
CAGAGTGTGCAGATTGTGGTGGAAGCTTATGACCGCCGTGGCTTGCTCAAAGATTTAACTCAAGTGATTTTTGCCGATCAAATTAACATTCGTCAGGTCAATACCATTTCTGAAAATGATGGAATTGCCAATATGAAATTGTTGATTGAGGTGAAAGGTCTGGCACAGCTTTCTCGTTTGTTGGCACGTTTGGAGCAGCAACCGGGTATTATCAGTGCACGCCGTTTGGTGCAGGGTAGTTAATCTGAATCACTTCTAAAAAACCAGCATTGTGCTGGTTTTTTTCTATACGGCTTGGGTTGGTAATTTCAATTTGCTGTAGGTTAAAGCCAAAGGAATAGGAAGATTAAGGATGAGTCAAACAGCTAAAAAAATTCATGTAGATGTGAGCCCTATTCATAAAATTTTTGTTCCTACTACAACAGATTCACGAACAGAACAGATTCAACAGCAAAAGCAGGCGATTTACCGCTATCGGAATCAATTACTCTCAAAGTATTTAGCACAGGATATTCAAAATAGCGATATTCAGCGCAATGTACATGGCAAACCTTTTTTAAGTGAATTTCCAAAGTGGCATTTTAACCACAGCCACAGTCGTCAACATTATGCATTGGCCAGTAGTACGCAAGTTCAAGATTTAGGTATTGATGTAGAGGATTTAGACCGTCATGTACGTTTCGATGCTTTGGCACAGCATGCCTTTCATCCAAATGAATTACGCTACTGGGCAGAATTAGAGCATGCACCTGAATACTGGTTTCGGGTTTGGACCACCAAAGAAGCTGTGCTGAAAGCTTCAGGTTTGGGTATTCGTTTAAGTCTAAATGAACTAGATACAGGGATGCACCCTGAAGCACAGGGGGGAATGTGTCATCATCCTCAGATTGGGCATTTTGCTTATCAAAATTTTAATTTAGCCAGCTGTATGCTGACTGTGGCATGGCGATCTGCACCTTCATGTGCAGGATTTCAGTTTCCCCAAATTCAAATCATTCAACATTAACTTTTTGTTGGCGTATTAAAAAAGCCTATCTGAAGATAGGCTTTTGAGTGATCTAGCTGAATTCACAATTAAGGAATTTCTTGCTCTTCACCTTCAAATTCAGGCTTCACTTGTACAATAAAGTCCTGACGGTTCAGACCACGCCATAGGGCAAAAGCGGTACCAATATAAATGGAAGAATAAGTACCTACAAATACACCCACAAACATGGCAATCGAGAACCATTTCAGGCCATCACCACCCATGACCATCATCGCCACAACAACTAAAAGTAGAGTCATAGAGGTGTGAATGGTACGACGTAAGGTTTCAGTTAACGCAATGTTAATTACTTCCAGTGGGGTTGCACCACGAATTTTACGGAAGTTTTCACGAATACGGTCAGATACCACAATGTTATCGTTCAGTGAGAAACCGATAATGGCCAAAAGTGCTGCCAAGACAGTCAGGTCAAATGGCCATTGCATCATGGCAAAAATACCCAGTGTCACTACAATATCGTGGAATAAAGACAGTACTGCACCCATCGCCAATTTAAATTCAAAGCGAATGGTCACGTAAACCAACATTAATAACAAAGCCAATGCTACAGCACCTGCTGAACGGACGTATAGCTCGTTACCGACTTGACCACCCACCACATCAACTTTAGGTACGGCAGCTGCGTTATTTGGCAACTGTACCGCAGCGGTAATCGCTTTGGTTAGGTCCTCGGCTTCTACATCTTCCTGTACAGGCATACGCACCATTAGGTCGCGGTCAGAGCCAAGGGTTTGCACCACAGGGTCATTGAAGCCAGCTTTGATTAAAGCACTTGATACATCAGTCGCTTTAACAGGGTTGCTATAGTTTAGTTCTGCCGCAATACCGCCAGTGAAGTCCAAACCTAAATTTAAACCTTTGGTGGCAATAAAGAAGATACTGGCAACCGTAAGTAGAATAGAAAGCAATGCCGCAGGCAAAGCAATCTTCATAAACGGAATCACGCGCTCATCTTCAGGGCGACCGTATTTTTTTGAAGGTAGTTGAGTATTCTCAGTCATCAGTGATCTCCTTAAATGCTCAACTTTTTCAAGTTACGTTTCTTGCCATAAATGATTTGTACAATTGCACGGGTTACTGTAATTGCAGTAAACATTGAGCAGACAATACCAATCATTAGGGTTACGGCAAAGCCTTTAATTGGGCCTGTACCAATTGCGAACAGAATGAAGGCCACCAAGAAAGTGGTCAAGTTCGAGTCGAAAATGGTGTTATAAGCTCGGTCATAACCTGCCACAATGGCTTGTTTAGGCGAGGCTCCCCACTTAATTTCTTCCCGTATTCGCTCACAAATCAGAACGTTGGCATCTACCGCCATACCAATGGTGATAACGATACCAGCAATACCTGGCAAAGTGAGTGAAGCACCAATCCAAGACATGACAGTTAAAATTATGGCAAGGTTGAAGACCAGTGCAAAGTTGGCAATCAAACCGAATAAACGGAAGAACACCACCATCCAGATTGCGACTAAAATGAAGCCGATCTGCGTGGACAATACACCTTTATCGATGTTTTCTTGACCTAAGCTTGGACCAATGACACGTTCTTCAACAAAGTACATTGGCGCAGCCAAGGCACCTGCACGGAGCATCAAGGCCAATTCTGCAGCTTCTTGCGGAGAATCCAGACCCGTAATACGGAACTGTGAACCTAAAACAGCTTGAATGGTTGCCGCATTAATAATCACAGATTCGGTATACGGGGTACGTACTTCGGTTTGTGTACCTGTTTCATCTGCCACATAGCTAATACGCTGTTTGTTCTCAATGAACAACACCGCCATACGTTTGCCAACCGCATTACGGGTAGCATCCGACATGAGTTTACCGCCAGCAGCATCTAGGGTGATGTTTACTTCAGCACCGCCTGTGTCTTGGCTAAAGCCACTAGAGGCATTCTGAACACGCTCACCTGTTAAAATACGGCTACGATTGAGAAGTAACTGACGACCGCTGTCTAAGGATTCAAAAGCAAAAGCTTCTGTGCCTGGTGGCACTGTACCTGTGGTTTGACCTGTATATGGGTCAATGTATTGATCATTCAGATCAGACACCAAGCGGAATTCGAGGTTTGCAGTACGACCAAGGACACGTTTTGCCTCGGCAGTATCTTGAACACCTGGCAATTCCACCACAATACGGTTGCTGCCTTGAGTTTGCACCAAGGCTTCGGCTACACCTAGTTCGTTAATACGGTTACGCAGTGTGGTCAAGTTTTGATTGACTGCATAAGACTGAATTTCCTGTTTGCGTACATCGGTATACGTTAGGCGTAAGCTCGAACCTTCAGTTGTCGCTACCGCTTGTTGAGTGTACTCATTGCCGTTACGGCGCAAGAAATCCATTACAGCATCACGGTCTGCATTGTTAGCAAACTGCAAGCTAATGGTGTTGTTGTTCAGTGACAGACTATTGAACTTCAGCTTGTTGTCACGTAACTGACGACGTAAATCTGTAGCTGAGGTTTCCATACGCTGGCTGATGGCCTTGTCCATATCCACTTCTAACAGGAAGTGAACACCGCCACGTAAGTCCAGACCTAACTTCATTGGTTTTGCACCAATTTTTTGTAGCCATTCTGGGGTGGTTGGTGCAAGGTTAAGCGCCACAACGTAGTCATCGCCCAAACCACGGCGCAAAGCTTCTTTGGCTTTGAGCTGTGCTTCTGAGGTGTCTAAACGCAACAATGCAGCATTGTTGGTAAAGCTGTTGTCATGACTGGCAATATTTTCTGATTGTAAAATTTGCTCTGCTTTTTGTACGATGCTTTGATCAATTTGGGTACCAGCTTTGGCACCTGAAATTTGAACAGCAGGTTCATCTGGATACAAGCTAGGCAGGGCATATAATGTACTCACCACAAGAACTACGAGGATGAGTAGATATTTCCATGCTGGGTAACGCATTTATTTTCTTCTTAAAATGAAAAAGTCGTGCGTGAGCACGACCCTTTTTTGATTAAAGATTGTTTAATGTGCCTTCAGGAAGAACTGAAATGACACTCGCGCGTTGAACTTTAACTTCTACACCACGGCTTAATTCAACTACTGCAAAATCACCTTCAATTTTTGTGATTTTACCCATCAAACCGCCTGCAAACACCACTTCACTACCAACGCCCAAGCTTTCAATCAGTGCACGGTGTTCTTTGGCACGTTTTGATTGTGGACGCCAAATCAAGAAGTAAAAGATTGCAATAAAAACAGCAATCATTAAAAGGTTGGCTACAAGGCTTGGTTGTTGTGCAGCTTCACCTGCTGCGTGAGCAGTCGAAATAAAAAGGCTCATTTCATTTTCCTAAACTAAAAACTGGCGATCAGTGATCTGATAATAAATTGGGTTTGTTCTGCAATTTACCTTGTCTTTTTACTCAGCGCAAATACTGAAAAGACTAATCTTCAGGACAAGGTGGAACTTCTAGACCACGGCGGGTATAAAAGTCCTGTACAAAATCATCAAAAGTACCGTTATCCAAGGCATTACGGATGTCTTGGGTGAAACGTTGGTAATAACGTAAATTGTGGATGGTACCCAACATAGAGCCGAGCATTTCGCCACATTTTTCTAAATGGAACAAATAGGCGCGAGTAAAGTTTTTACAGGTATAACAATCGCAATGTGGGTCGAGCGGGCTTTGATCATGGCGATATTTACTGTTGCGAATACGCACCAAGCCATCGGTCACAAAGTAATGTCCATTACGTGCATTACGGGTTGGCATCACACAGTCGAACATATCTACACCACGACGAATGGCTTCAACAATATCTTCTGGTTTGCCCACGCCCATCAAATAACGTGGTTTATCTTCTGGCATTTTCGCTGGCAAATAATCCAGCACTTTGATCATTTCTTCTTTCGGTTCACCGACTGAAAGACCACCAATGGCATAACCATCAAATCCAATTTCAAGCAAGCCATTTAAAGATTCATCACGTAAATCTTCATACATGCCGCCCTGAATAATACCGAACAGGGCATTGCTGTTGTTGAGTTCATCGTGGTGATGGGTTTTACAGCGTTTGGCCCAACGTAAAGATAATTGCAGTGATTTTTGTGCTTCTTCATGTGTTGCAGGGTAAGGCGTACATTCATCAAAAATCATGACGATGTCGGAATTCAAGGTTTTCTGAATTTCCATTGAAATTTCAGGGGATAAAAATACCTTTGAGCCATCAATGGGTGAACGGAAGGTTACGCCTTCTTCTTTAATTTTACGCATAGCGCCTAGGCTGAATACCTGAAAACCGCCTGAGTCAGTCAAAATAGGCTTATCCCATTTAATAAACTCGTGTAGACCGCCGTGTTCCTGAATCACTTCTAGTCCCGGACGTAAATATAAATGGAAGGTGTTGCCTAAAATAATTTGTGCCTGAATTTCTTCAATATCACGTGGTAACATGCCTTTGACCGTACCATAGGTCCCTACAGGCATAAACACAGGGGTTTCTACAACACCATGTGCAAGGGTTAAGCGGCCACGACGGGCACGTCCCGACTGACCTAGTTTTTCAAACTTCATATAAGTTCCAAATCAAGGCGAAAAAACAGTTCGCTGATTGCTAGCGCTAAAAGTGCACTATTTTCCTAGATTCTGCAGGGAATTGCCAGTTGAGATACGTTTTCATTGTTAAAAATTACGTGCAAAAAATTTCAGTCACTTTATTGGAGACTACGTGGCGTAAAATTGCTGAATCCGTTGGGTAATTTCTTCTTTATGCAAGGCAAACTCACCTTGTTCATGGCTGTCCATCGCTGCAACATGTTGAATCAGGCGCTGAACATACAGATTGCTGTCAATAAAACTTGGCTCTAGCGTGAGCAAGTAGGCTTCATGTGCAATGCTTTAATAATCATAAGGCTCAATTTCTAAAAGCTGTGCCAAATCGGTAAGTAAATCTTTATCGACCTGTTGCAGTTTGAGTTTGTTGTGCTGTGTATTGGTGGTTTGCACAGTATGCTGCACATGATGAGCAAGTAAAAATTCATCCAGTAATGCGCTGGGTGCATTTAGAAATTGTGCAGAATAAATTTCAAAATCATGCTGTTTTGGAATATGAATCAAAAATACAATCTGACTCAAATCTAGGCCATAAGCATTGGAGAGTGCTTGTTTGGCTTGTTGGAAAATATCCAATAACAGTTCTAGATGGTTGTATTGTGGGGTGTCGGGGCTATTGAGTAGGGGGTTGCCATATATATACCGCTGTTTGAAATAATCTGCAAAAATATTTTTAAATTGATGCAACCCCTGAGCACTATGCGTTTGGGTGCGATAACGCCATTTTTCCACGTTCCATTTGTCTGCTTCAGATAAGTACTCAGCAGAATCTTCCTGTTCACTAAACAGACTGCGTGTGCTTGAAACTGCCAGATAATCGATGCCTAGATATTCATTTAAAACTAATGCGCAGGCATAGAGTTGATCGGGTTCATACTGCTCATAGAGTTGAAAAAACTCTTGAATTAGGCTGTCTTTTAAATTTTGGAGATGATTTAGCATGGTGATATCGCGACTTTTTTTATTGTAGGAATGCTCATTTTTATTGAACAGTAGTTGTTTGTATTTTGTTCAGGTTTTGATTGTCTCAAAGCTGAAAAAAATGTCAAGAATGCTCAATAATTTGTAGTCAAAGTGCAGCTAAGTTGTTAAGTTGTCCTTAGAGCCAATTCATAGAGGTGGGTTATGAGTGCGTTAAAAGAAGAACGGTTTTATCAGACTTTATTAGAAACAACCAATGCAATTCCTTGGCAAATAGATTGGAAAACCAAAGAATTTAGCTACATTGGTCCACAAATTGAAGCTTTATTGGGTTGGACACAAAAAAGTTGGCAGACTGCGCAGGATTGGATTGATCGGATGCACCCAGATGATCGGGAAAAACCGTGAATATGTGTGTCAGTTTGTCCGATCAGGGCACTGACCAGGCCGATTATCGAGCTTTAACGTCTACGGGTGACTATGTTTGGATTCGCGATGTGGTGCATGTGATACGCGAAAATAATGAAACTGTGGCAATTATTGGTTTCATGTTTGATATTTCTGAACGTAAGCGGATGGAGTTGGAGCTTGAAGCGCTGTATCGGAAAAATCAAGAGTTGCTACTGCAAGACCCTTTAACGCTGGTTGCGAATCGTAAAGCCTTAAGTGAGCGCATTGAAAATGAGTTTAAACGTGCAACACGAAAGCAGCGTGCATTGTCGCTTTTATTCATCGATATTGACCATTTTAAAAAATATAATGATGAACATGGTCATTTGCAGGGGGATCATTGCTTAATTAGCGTGGCGCAATTGTTGAAGCAGCATTTTTCTCGTGCATCTGATTTTGTCGCACGCTTTGGTGGCGAAGAGTTTGTGGTACTTTTACCTGAAACCAGTTTAAAAGATGCTGTATGGCTTGCCGAAGAGTTTAGATGTGCCGTGTGTGATTTGGAAATTCCGAATTTGGCGACAGGGAAGAACACGCAAGTCACGGTCAGCATTGGCGTAAATTGTTATGCTGTTCAGCAGCAATATCATAATGTGGTCGACTTTTTAAATTCAGCCGATGAGTTGCTGTATTTAGCCAAACATAAGGGGCGTAATCAGGTGCAATATAGTGTGGAAAATCTTGCATTTAAAGCCCTGTGATCTAATTTTTGTACATCTTCATTGAGTGTAAAAGCAGCAGATTTAACCCTGCTGCTTTTTTATTTGAGCTGCTTTAATGCTGCTAAGCATAGATCTATTAAAAGTTTGGACGATAATCGAAACTTTGAGCTGCACTATTGTCACGAAACGCACGAACAGGCTTTTTGGCAGTCGTTGCAGTATTAATGATGTTGTTTGGAAAGACCTGAATGTAATTATTAAATAACTCTACATTGCGGTTATAAATGGTAATCGCAGCGCCCACATTTTCATTTTGCTCGTCAATTTCATGCATCATTTTTAAATACAGTTGATCGGCTTTGAGTTCAGGGTAATTTTCTACCACAACATTTAAGCTACGCATTAACTCTTTGCTTAAGGCTTCAACACGTTGTAACTGACCAACATCGGCATTATTGATATTTAAGTTCATGATGTTCTGGCGCAGTTCGGTCACTTTTTCTAAAGTTCCTTTTTCCATGCCTGCATATTGCTCAACCACAGGTGCAAGTTCTTCCAAAGTTTTTAATTTTTGACGCTCAAAACTGGTGACATCTGCCCATGCACGAATGGTGGCATTGAAATGACGCACGATATTGTTGCGAATCGTTATAACAATCAAGATGATAGCAATAACGACCAAAAGAAAAATTGCGATGCCCATAGTGTTGCCCCAAGACCATTTTCTTATTCAAGAAAATCAACTAAATCGGTTTGTAATTGTTCCAAATAAGGTAATTTAAAAGTGCGTAAGTGTCCACGTAATGCTGAAATATCTTGAATGTTTTTTGCTTTACTGGAAATTTCAAACAGATTTTTGCTGCCTAAAAAACATAAGGTGTGTCGTTCAGGGTGAAACAATAAATCCCCTTGCTGATGCTGGAAAAAATCATCCAGTTTTAACACCAGAGCGGGGCTGAGTGTGCGCGCCATTTGAATCGCATCACTACCAAAGAAATTGAGTTTTTGATTCAGTCGGATGTCACTGGTATGCCATGGTACATGGTAGGGCGCACCAAAAGTTTTTTTATTGGTGCTAATGGCTAAACCTTGAATTTTCACATCAAAGACAAAGACACCCGATAAATAGCGCACCACTTCTTTGACTTTATAATCATTGCCATTTTTGTCTTTAATACGTATTTCACTGACATAGCGGTATTCAAAAAGCAAAACCTGATGTTGTTTGCCCTGTTGATCAAGCCAAACGGTACTGGCATAGCGGGTAATGTCATTGGAAAGATTACCCAAATGAAATAAGGGGAACATCGCTTTTAAATGGGCGATAAAGTAAATGGGTTGCAAGGTTTTGGCGAGGTGCTGCGGTGGTTGTTGCCATGCCAGTTGGTAGCGTTGAGCAATGCTTTCCTGTTCTAAAAAAGCAATGACTTCTTCAATGGGATCATCTTGTTCATAGGTAATAAATGCCCAAAAAATACAGACTACACCTATCAGCAAACAAAATTGCAGCCAGAGATTACTCGGTTGAATCAAAAGTAATAAACAGAACAGCACACCTACAATACCCAGCAGTATCGGCAATACATTTTCAAATTTTAGGGTGATGTCATCTTGCCAAGGGTGCAAACCATCCAAAATTTCTTGATGGCTTTGGGCTTTTTTTCCAATATCCCAAAGCCGCGCGATATTGCGAAATACCCGCTTATTCTTCTTACGTCGAATGTGAATGGAGTGTTGGACAGTATCGAGCGGCATGGAGGTTCTTCACAAAGGCTTAGGCTTGCGCTTGATCAATCAGCATGGCATCGCCATAACTAAAGAAGCGATAGTGTTCTGACACAGCATGTTGATAAGCACGCATTACATTCTCACGACTTGATAGGGCAGAAACCAGCATCAATAGTGTCGATTCAGGCAAGTGGAAATTGGTAATAAGACGATCCACCACTTTAAACTGATAACCTGGATAGATAAAAATTTGTGTATCGCCAGACCATGCAGCCAATTCGCCGCCGTGAGCTTGTGCTGCACTTTCTACAGCACGGGTAGCGGTGGTACCCACTGAAATGACTTTATTGCCACGTGCTTTGGTGGCACGAATTAAATCTACAGCAGCGTCTGAGACCTCACACCATTCACTGTGCATAACATGATTGGCAATGTCATCGGTACGTACAGGTAAGAAAGTACCTGCACCTACATGTAAGGTCACGAAGGTTTTTTGAATACCTTTATCTGCTAATTGTTGCAGCAAAGCTTCATCAAAGTGCAGGCTTGCTGTCGGTGCTGCCACACTGGCAAGTTTGCTCGGGTCATTAAATACGGTCTGATAGCGTTCGGTATCAATCGCTTCTGCTTCACGGTTAAAGTAGGGGGGGATAGGCAGCTGCCCATAAGCATCCAACACGTCTAAAATGGGTTGCGAAAACTCGACAATAAACAAGTTTTCATGGCGTCCCTGCACGGTCACTTTTACCGCATCTGGCCCGATAAATAGTTCTGCCCCAGCTTTGGGTGAGTTGCTGGCTTTAATATGACAATGTGCAATAAAGCGATCTTGCAGGCGCTCTACTAAGACTTCTACTGCACCGCCTGTTGCACGTTTACCCTTAAGGCGTGCTTTCATGACTTTGGTATCATTGAGTACCAGTAAATCGCCCGCTTCAAGTAAATTCAGTAAATCGGTAAATTGATGGTCATGGAATTGACCTTGTGCATCAAGATGCAATAGGCGAGAAGCACTACGGCTTGCAAGTGGATAACGTGCAATAAGTTCATCGGGGAGATCAAAACTAAAGTCAGAAAGCTGCATGATAAAACAAGTCAGAAAACTAGAAAAAACTGCGCTTAGTATATGCTTTTTTAAGTTTTATAGATGAAATTGGTTGATTATAAATCAAAAAAATGACAGCTGATTTAATTTTAAACAATTGCAAAAAACTTGCGTTGACAAGCTGTCAAAAAAGTTTATTATACCCATCAACACCTACCCGAGGTGGTGAAATTGGTAGACGCGGCGGACTCAAAATCCGCTGTCAGAGATGACGTGTCGGTTCGAGTCCGACCCTCGGGACCATATAAAAGAAAAGCCCTCAAGCATATTCAGACTTGGGGGCTTTTTTATTGTCTGGCAAATTATTTGGAAATCGGCCAATCATATTGAATATTCTCAAATTTTTAAAAGAAGGCTGTCGTTTACTTTAAGTTAATTTTCTTGGTTTATGAATCAGAATGAGCAGACAGAATAAGAAATAAAGATATATTTGAGGATATAGCTCACTTTTTTAGTCTTTATTGATTTATTTACAACAAAAAACCAGTGTTTACACACTGGTTTTTTGTAGAACAAGTACTGAATAGAATCAGTACCATGTCATAGAATTAAACAGTTTCAAGTGCTGCGTTGAATGTTGCGCTTGGACGCATAACAGCATTCACTTTAGCTTGGTCAACTGCATAGTAACCACCGATATCAACCGATTTACCTTGAACTTCTGCAAGTTCCGCCACGATTTTTTCTTCGTTATCAGCTAAAGCTTTTGCAAGTGGTGCAAACTTAGCTTTTAACTCAGCATCTTGGTCTTGGTTTGCAAGTGCTTCTGCCCAGAATTTTGCAAGGTAGAAGTGGCTGCCACGGTTGTCTAGCTCGCCAGTACGACGTGATGGAGATTTATCGTTGTCTAGAAGCTTACCAGTTGCTGCATCTAAAGTTTGAGCAAGAAGTTTTGCTTTTGCATTGTCTTCTTTAATGCCCATTTCTTCTAAAGAAACAGCCAGTGCAAGGAACTCACCTAATGAATCCCAACGTAAGTGGTTTTCTTCAACCAACTGTTGTACGTGTTTCGGTGCAGAACCACCAGCACCTGTTTCGTACATACCGCCGCCTGCCATTAATGGAACAATAGAAAGCATCTTCGCAGATGTACCTAGCTCCATAATTGGGAACAAGTCAGTTAAGTAGTCACGTAAAATGTTACCAGTCACAGAAATGGTGTCTAGACCACGCGCAACACGTTCAAGCGTATAACGCATTGCACGAACTTGCGACATGATTTGAATGTCTAGACCTGTAGTATCGTGATCTTTCAAGTATTTTTGTACTTTCTTGATCAATTCATTTTCGTGTGGACGGTATGGGTCAAGCCAGAAAATTGCAGGCATACCTGAGTTGCGTGCACGTGTAACTGCAAGTTTAACCCAGTCGCGGATTGGTGCATCTTTCACCTGACACATACGCCAGATATCGCCTTCTTCCACATTTTGCGTCATCAACACTTCACCTGTTTCTAGGTCAGTGATGTTGGCAATACCTGCTTCAGGAATTTCAAATGTCTTGTCGTGAGAACCGTATTCTTCAGCTTTTTGCGCCATCAAACCAACGTTTGGCACAGTACCCATGGTACGTGGGTCAAAGTTGCCGTTCCACTTACAGAAATTGATCATTTCTTGGTAAATACGTGCGAACGTAGATTCTGGCATTACTGCTTTACAGTCATACTGCTTACCATCAGCACCCCACATTTTACCGCCACCACGGATCATTGCAGGCATAGATGCGTCAACAATTACGTCGTTTGGTGAGTGGAAGTTGGTGATGCCTTTCGCTGAATCTACCATTGCAAGCGCAGGGCGGTGTTCTTGGCAAGCGTGTAAATCTTCAATGATTTCTTCACGTAAAGAAGTCGGTAAGGTTGCAATCTTTTCATAAAGACCAGCCATACCGTTGTTTACGTTAATGCCAAGCTCTTCAAACAATTTACCGTGTTTTTCAAACGCTTCTTTATAGTAAATTTTTACACAGTGACCAAATACGATTGGGTGAGATACCTTCATCATGGTCGCTTTTACGTGTAAAGAGAACAAAATGCCTGCTTCTTTACAATCATCTAATTCTTTTTCATAGAAGTCGCAAAGTGCTTTTTTGCTCATGAACATTGAATCGATGATTTCACCGTCAAGTAACGCAACTTTTTCTTTCAGTACAATGGCTTCACCAGACTGAGTGATGAGTTCCATTTTTACGTTACGTGCACGGTCTAAAGTCATAGATTTTTCACCGTGGTAGAAGTCGCCTTCATCCATGTGTGAAACGTGCGTTTGAGACCATTGCTTCCACTCGCTCATAGAGTGCGGGTGTTTTTTCGCATAGTTTTTCACAGCAGCAGGTGCACGACGGTCTGAGTTACCTTCACGTAATACAGGGTTTACTGCAGAACCTAAGCATTTGCCAAAACGTGCGCGAAGTGCTTGCTCTTCTTCAGTGCTTGGGTTTTCAGGATAGTCAGGAATCGCAAAACCTTTTGCCTGTAATTCTTTAATACATGCAACCAATTGCGCAACTGAAGCACTGATATTTGGGAGTTTGATGATGTTTGTATCTGGATCTTGCGTGAGACGTCCGAGCTCTGCGAGGTTGTCGGCAACCTTTTGTTCTTCGCTAAGGTAATCTGAAAATTCAGCGAGTACGCGTGCAGCAACAGAAATGTCAGTTTTGACAATTTCAACGCCCGCAGGTTTGGTAAAGGTCTCAATGATCGGCAGCAACGAGTAAGTCGCCAGTAGCGGCGCCTCATCGGTCAGTGTATAAATGATTTTTGACTTTCCACCAGCCATATATAGCCCCTTGCTTTGATTAAGTTTTTAGGAGCCAGATTTAGACTCAGCTCCTGCGAACCGATTTGCTTAATTTAACCTTGAGAGTATCGACTCTCCGTGTATTTCAGTCAACGTAGATCCTGTGATAACGACATTTCGCTACGAAATGATGTGTCGCATTTGTGCTGAGCATGTGCCGAATCTTATGCAAAGTTTGCTCAATGCCGAACATAAAACCCGTCTTCGGTATTTACGATGGAAATACGAGCCAAATCGTATAAATGATGATCAGGTCATCAAAATTAGTTGTTATTTTATTATAAATTAATAAGATGATTGTTCGACTTAAGTCGTATGTTTGAAAAATAACCGATAGAAAGAGCCTTGTTACATATTTACACAGCTTATTTTGTAAAATTATCAAGCATTTATAAGTTAAGTTTAATATTGGTGATGACGTAAAATCTTGTAACTTTGCAAAGGTGTATGAGGTTGCTATAGCTTATACACACATAAAAGGTCTGACTTATATGTAAAAAGTTTATAAAAGTTAATAAATTATGACTATTTTATTGGAATTGGCTCTATCTATAATCACGCACAGTCAGTTTTTAGAACACAAATACAGCACATGAACAGACTTTAAATTGTCTGAACAATAACGAAAACATTAACAACTAAATGTCTAAACTGCTTTTGTTCAATAAAATGATTTTAATACTTGTACTTTGTGTTAAAGTTTGTTAATGAAAAAAGTTAGATTGGTGATTTTTTATTTCTTTATTTCAAAATCGAATGCCTATCTTTAAGGATAATCATGCACGAGGCAAAAATGAAAATACAGCTGCTTGAAATTGGTCCTGAAACGGAACAGCTGAGTGCTTGCACACTGTCATTATTATTGGGGGTGCATACGCCAGCCAACCAAATTGATGGCTTTATGAAATTTGCCCGTCAAATGTTGCAGGTTGAGCATGCTATTTTAACCTTTCGCAATGAACCTTATATTTGGTATTCCAGTCACGAAACTTTTAAAGCTTTTCATTCCAATCCAAATGCACAGCTAGGTGCATTCTTTCAGGGTCAGCAATTGATTGAACCCAAGCATCCGCAATATGCTAACTTTGTGCAGCATATTGCAAGTTTGGGTATAGAGGCCGAACGCTTAATTGCCTTGGACTTGCTTAAAACCGATGGTGAATCGATTGGTCAGCTGTTGTTGTTTGATCATCATCATGAAGAATTCAGTTTGGGCGCAGTACCTACGGTTGCCGAGTTTGCAGCAGGTTTGGTGCGTTATATTGAATTAAAAGTTGATTATGTCGGGTTAAAAGAACTGTACGAGCAGCAGTCGGCTTTAAATTTTAGTAAAACTAAGTTTTTCCAGATTATTGCGCATGACCTGCGTGCACCCTTTCATGGTTTATTGGGTTTTTCTGAAGTTTTGGCGCAAGAGCGTGAAACTTTGGATGATTCGAGTATTCAAAATATTGCGGACTATTTATTTGATACCGCACAATCGACCTATAATTTATTGGAAAGTCTGTTGAATTGGGCAATGGCTGAGGGTGGACGATTTGTCTACCATCCAATCAATTTTGAGTTAAAGCAATCGACTAAAATTGTCTGTGATGTTTTAAGAAGTCTAGCCATTAAAAAGAATATTGAGCTCATTGATCAGGTGGATGAAGGCATAAAAGTCTATGCAGACATCAACATGATTACCTCGGTGATTCAAAACTTGGTGTCTAATGCCCTGAAATTTACCAGTACCGATGGCACTGGCAAAGTCATTTTAAGCGTGCAGGCGACTGAAACGAGGGTAGATATTTATATTCGTGATACAGGCTTGGGTATGACCCCACAGCAGTTGGAAAACTTGTTTGAACAAAAACTCACTGTAAGCTTTAAAGGTACTGCAGGTGAAAAAGGTACAGGCTTAGGTTTGGTCTTGTGTAAGCGCTTTGTCGATTTAAACCACGGGCAAATTGTGGCGGAATCTAAAGAAGGCGAGGGTACAACCTTTAAAGTGAGTTTACCTGTGGCGACCAGTACGCATCAGGTTTTAAGCAAAGAAGCGGTACTTTCAGAGAAAATTTAAGTCACAATCTAAATTTGCTGAACATATTTTAAAAGCCTGTCGGTGGCATTCTGCACTGACAGGCTTTTGGGTTTTTAAAGCGATGCTAAAGAATGTTTATGGCTGTTGTGGTAATTGCTGTAATGGACTGCCACCCAAGGCCTGTAACAAGGTTACATAAGCATTGTATTGATTTTGCTTAGTTTGCAATAGGTTTAAACGTGCATTCCGTGTTGTGGCTTGAGCATCCAAAAGGTTTTTTAAAGCAATCGCACCGTGGCGATAACGGACTTCAGTCAGACGTTCCGTTTTCTCTGCCAACAGTAAATTCTGCATTTGTAAATTGACCTGACGATCTAATTCAGAGCGTGCAGACAAGGCATTTTCAACATCAGCAAAGGCTTGGTACAAGGTTTGTCGATATTGCACAATGGCTTTTTCATATTCCAGCGCATTGACTTTTAAATCACGCTGCATATCGTTCCATTGTAAAAATGGCAGTGTTAGCCCTGCACCTAGAGTAGCAATTGGATTCTTGAGCGCATCACTTAAAGAAGTGTGTGCACCAGTACCAACACCTGTACTGAGTGTGCCAGTTAGGCTAATAGATGGATAGTAACTGGCTTTATTGGCATCTTTGTTGGCCAGTGCTTTGCGTAAACGAAGCTCCGCAGCGTTTAAATCTGGGCGGCGGGATAAAAGCTCCGCAGGTAATCCTGCATGAATTTTAGGTAGGCTAATGGCACCTAAGCGTTTCGGTTCTGCAATGTTCAGCATTTGCACAGGTTGATGGAGCAAGACTGCCAAAGCAGTACGTGTTGCTACTTTTTGCTGTGCTATTTGGCTGAGTGTGGCTTTTTGGCTTTGTAAGGCCTGTTCAGCCTGGGTTAAATCTAAACCAGAGACAGCGCCTGCACGGTATTGTGCATTGACCAATTGATAGGTTTTTTCAGTGCTGGCCAAATTTTGCTGTGCGACAGTTAAATGTTCATTTAAATAACCCAATTGCCAATATAAATTTGCAGTGGTTGCAATCAAACCTTGAGCAGTCGCCTGTAAATCTTGTTCGGTCGCGAGTGCTTCCCAACGTGCTGCTTCAGTCTGATTAGCCAGTTTGCCAAACAAATCCAATTCATAGCTTAGCCCTGGGTAGTTCAATGAGATTCCACGGGTACGATCACCATCGCCGTCTAGGCTAATTTCATGCCCTGTGGAAATTCCTGCAGTGCCAATTCGGACGCCTTGCTGACTCTGGCTTTGTTTTGCTTGTAATCTCGCTTGCTGTAAATTCAGCCCTGCAACAGCGAGGTCACTGTTTTGTGCGAGTACTTGCTCAACAAGTTGATTTAAGGCGGCATCATTAAACAACGTCCACCAGCGGTCAGTGTTTAGTTGGCTATGAATTTGCTGATTACTGAGGCGTTGTTGTTCAAATTGGCTTGGAATTTCAACGGCAGGGGCTTGGTAAGGTGTTTTGACCACTGCGGCACACCCCACCAAGCTGCTGCCTAAAAGTAGTGCGGTTGCCAGTTGGCTGAATGTTCGTGCTTTGGAATTTAATTGCATGAGAGTTCCTTATTCTAAGACCGCATCATTCTCTAGAGAGTGCATCGACAGGGTTGAGTTGTGCGGCGTTACGTGCAGGAATAAAACCAAACACAATACCAATCAGGCTTGAGCAGACAAAGGCTGCAACAATAGAGGTGGTTGAATACGCCATTTGAAAAGTACCGCCTGCAAAATGGCTAATCACTTGCCCAATGCCTAAAGCCAGTAATACCCCTAAAACGCCCCCTAAAATGCAGACTAAAATTGCTTCAATTAAAAATTGCTGCAAAATATCGCTTTGTCGTGCACCTACGGCCATACGCACCCCAATCTCTTGTGTACGCTCTGTGACAGAAACCAACATAATATTCATTACACCAATTCCTCCGACCACTAAGGAAATCACAGCAATTGCAGAAACCAGCAGGGTCATGGTGGCGGTGGTTTGCTGAATAGTTTCACGAATACTGTCAGAGTTTTGCGTAAAGACATCTTGTGCGCCATGTCGCTGAACCAATAGACTTAAAATGGCATTTTCTGCTGCAGCGCTAGGGTATTCATCTTTTACTCGTACAATAATGCTGCGTACATGGCTTTGACCTAGCATGCGGCTCATCACGGTTGAGTAGGGTAAATACACATTTAAGCTGTCAGAGCTGCCCATCATGCTTTTTTGTTCTTCTATCACCCCAATAATACGGCTTGGCACACTGCCCAATAAAATCACTTGCCCGACAGGGTTGCTGCCATCACTAAAAAATGTATTTTTTGTGTTGTGATCAATCACCACATCTTGAGCTTGTTCAATTACGCTGTGTTTATCAAACGGTTGCCCAGACTGAAAATTCATGCCACGTACATAGAAAAAGTCTTCACTTACCCCATTGACTGTGGCTGAAGCTTCCGTGTCTTTAAAACGGACTGTGACATTGCTGTTGACTGAAGGGCTGACACCATCGACATAAGGTTGTTTTGCTAAAGCATCGGCATCGGCAGGAACCAGTGTTCTGACTTGAGAGGAGCGAGAGGTGTCCCCAAAACCTCGCCCCTGAAATACGGTGATGGTATTGGTGCCTAAACTGCTGATATTTTCTAAAATCTGTTTTTGTGAACCATTGCCCAGTGCCACCACTGACACGACCGAGGCAATCCCAATAATAATGCCAAGCATGGTTAAAAAAGTACGCATGCGATGTGCATTCATGGCCAGTAATGCCATGCGGAAAGCTTCGCCTAAGCGGTCTAGTGCAGAACGCCAAGCTGAGGTCTTTTTTTGTGGTGGATGTTCCAGCGTTTGTTGAGCAATCTGTTCCTGATCGGTAGGTATGTTCGGTTGATCGGAAACGATAAGACCATCACTGATTTCAATAATCCGTGTGGCATTTTTGGCGACATTGTGGTCATGGGTGACTAAAATAATGGTGTGACCTTTAGCATTTAGTTCACGCAAAATACGCATGACTTCAATACCACTATTCTTGTCGAGTGCACCTGTTGGCTCATCGGCTAGAATCACATCACCGCCATTCATCAGGGCACGAGCAATGGACACACGTTGCTGCTGCCCGCCTGAAAGTTGACTTGGTCTGTTCTGGGTTTTATCTGCCAAGCCTAAATCACTCAGCAATGCGGTAGCACGTGCTTGGCGTTCTGCGGCATCGGCACCTGCATAAATTGCGGGAACTTCGACATTACCCGCAGCGCTTAAATCACCCAATAAATGGTAGCGCTGGAAAATAAAGCCAAAATACTCACGCCGTAGTTGTGCCAATTCATCAGCTTCGAGTTGTCGGGTTTCGCGTCCTTTAACTTTGTAGCTGCCTGTAGTGGGTTGGTCAAGGCAGCCTAGAATATTCATAAGCGTGGATTTACCAGAACCCGATTGCCCCACAATAGCAACCAATTCACCTGGGTAAATTTCCAGATCAATGCCTTTGAGAATTTGTACGGTCGATTCACCCGCAGGAAATTCTCGGGTCAGGTCTTTAACCGCTAAGAGTGGCTGTGTTTGATGCTGCGGCATGCTCATATTACATTCTCACCGAAGGGCCAACACGTCCACTACGTTTCGCTGCATCGTTCGATGTATCAGAACCATCGGCAATAATCACTTGATCACCCAGTTTTAAGCCGCGAATAACTTGTACGGTTGCGCGGTTGTTCAGCCCGAGCAATACAGGTTGCGGTTGGGCTGAACCATCGGCCTGTAAAACACGTACTGTGCCTAAAGACGCTTTGCCTTGATCTATAAGTGCTTTTTCATTGGCCGTGAGTTCTAAGCGGGCAGGGCGATTTGGCAATTTTTCATCCGTTTTGTTGCGTTCAGTACGTGCAGATGTGTCTGCATTGTTGCTACGACCACGTGAGCGATTGGAGCCTTGCACGGCAGCCGCTGGAATTGTGAGTACGTTACGTGCTTCGGCCAATACAATCGATACTTGTGCTGTCATGTTAATGCGCAGCTTGCCATCTTCATTGGGTACATCAAATAAGGCGTTGTAATACACCGCATTGCTAGATGATGAAGAGCTACTATTACTGGTTTCGGTATTAATGGATTTTGGTGCAGGTTCAACTTGGCGCAAGGCTGCGTAATGCTTTTTCTCACTGTTGCCCAAAGTGGTGAAATAAACGGTTTGACCTTCTTCGACCTTCATCACATCTGCTTCAGAAATTTCTGCTTTTACAGTCATGGTGTCTAATTTAGCCAGTTTGACAATGGTGGGTGCACTTTGGTTAGCGTTTACGGTTTGACCTTCTTCGGTCACAATCGCCACCACGGTACCATCCATTGGCGCAAGAATTTGGGTATAGCCTAAATTTTCTTTAGAAGTGTCTAAGGTTAGACGGGACTGTTCAATTTGAGCGTTAATTGCAGCAATCTCGGCTTGTGCCGTTTTATAGTTGGCTAAAGCACTTTCCAGTTCAGCGCGTGAAGTGGCGTCTTGCGCATACATGGCTTGTTGACGTTGATATTCTGCTGCGACTTTGGAGAGATTGGCCTGTCTGACAGCCAATTGCGCCTGTTGATTTTTAATACTGGCTTGAGCAGTTTTAAATTCATTTTCTTGACGTACCGAATCAATTTGGGCAATCAATTGGCCTTGTTTGACCTGATCACCCAATTCGACATACATTTTTTTGACCTGACCTGAAACCTGCGCACCGACACTGACCATTTTGGTGGCTTCAAGTACGCCTGTTGCCAAAACCGCACTTTCAATATCGCCACGGCTGACTTCAGCGGTGATGTATTGCGGCTGCTCTGTTTTTGGTTTGAAAAAATACCATGCTGCAAGTGCAACTAAACAGGCAATCACAATTCCCAGAATAAGTTTGGTCGATTTTATTTTTGGCATGAGTCAAAAAAAGCAGAAAAAGAAATTAAGGGAATTATAGAAGCGAAATAAGGATAAATCGTGAATTTTTTAAAGAAATTGCAAATGAGAATTATCATCTGATTTAGGGGGAATTAAAGTGCTTTTTAATTGCACCACATAGTGACATAAATTTGCCCTAATTTAGGTCAATTTACCCCTGCACTATTTTAGTTCATCTCTATGATATTTTTATGAATTTTAATTAAAATTTAGTTGAAACTACAACTATGGTCTAAGATGATTAAAAAACCTTATTTTCTATATGGATTTAAAAATTAAAAGCAGCTAGTATCGAATTCCATAAAATAGTTATGGCTTTAATCATTAGGATAATACGGCATCGGGATGATGCGATAAAACACGACTTTAATCAAAAAATCTGAGGGGTAAATCATGGAATGGAGTGAAAAGTTTAATATTGGAATTGATGTGATTGACAATCAGCATCGTCAAATTTTGGACTATATTAATGCGCTAGAAAAAATTCGGGCCACGGGTGCGCGTGAACAAATTAAAGAAGTTTTAGATGATTTGATTGATTACACACAATCGCATTTTAGTTTTGAAGAAAACTTATTGGCGCAGGTGAATTATCAATATTTGCCTTCGCACCGCGGTATTCATGAATTGTTTGTGAAACGTCTGAATGATTGCCGTCAGCGTTTTGCTAATGGCGAATCGGTAGAAAATGATTTGTATCGTTTATTGTCTAAATGGCTAATTAACCATATTCAGCATGATGATCAGGACTATGTCGATGCTGTGCGTGACAATATGCTGCATTATTTGCGTTCGCAAGAACAAAAGAAAGGTAAAAGTTGGTTTGCGCGTTTCTTTAGCTAGGTTTTAGTTTTCACCAACCGCCTAAATCAAAAATTGACTTAAGATATTAGGCAGGTGATGTCGCAAACAGGGTTTTACCGCACAGTTCAGTGATCGCTTGAAGCACCAGATGTTCAGGGTTTTCCTTGGACATCCCTTTAATTGCAGCATCAATGCGTAATAATAAAGCTGGCCAGTGCAAAAAACAGTTTGGGTTTAAACGCCGTAAGGCCTGTTGATAAACACTGACTTTATTTTTCCAAATCCCGAGTTGCAGGGCATTTTGCGGTTGCTCAAATAGTTGCATCAGTAGACGCATTTCTTTGCTGATGCTCCATAAAATCAAACTCATGGCTTCGCCCGAAGCGATTAAGTATTGAAAAATTTTCATGGACTGCGCCAGATTGCCTGCCAGTAAAGCATCATTTAAATCATACGTACTGTAGCGGGACTGATCTTGCAGGCAAGCATGCAAATGTTCAATTTGAATCTGTTGAATTTCAGGAAAGGTATCACTCACCCGCATCAAGCTATTTTTGGCAGCCAAAAGGTTGTGTTCATGGTGCTGCTCTAACCATTGCCACGCATCATGTCCTAATTGGATACCTAATTTTTCTGCTTCTATAGCCAAAATCTGCTGTCGATCTTTGGGGTAATTGGCGGTCAGCGCAACATTGACTCCGTTGGCATCAATTAACTGGAAAAAACTGGATTTTAAGCTGTTGCTGTCCTGTTTGGGCATGACCACCAACAGCAAATTCTGTTCATTATGCTGAATATAGCTTTTCAGTTGTTTTAGGGTGGTGGCATCAGGCTTGATGTTGCCGTGCACTTCTACGGCCAGTTGGCTAGAAAACAACGACAAGCTATTTAAAGCATTAAATACATTTTTCCAGTCGCTAACGCTATTTAAATCATAGCGTTGGCGTTCGATCTCTTGTTTTTGCCAACTTGCACGAAAAGCATCCAGCAAGTTTTGCTCGAGTAAAGGTTCTTGACCATGCAAAATCCATGCGCCACGTGCTTCATCAACACGTTTTAGGGCTTGTAGATAGTCAAGTTTCATAGATTAATCTGAACTCAGTTGCTTATTTATTAGGCGTGTAAACTGGTGGGTTGACCAAAGGTAAGCGGTTAGATGAAATTTGACGCACAATTTGCTGCGCAACATCATCAATAATCACTTCTCTTAAAAATTTTTGTTCCTGATCATCAGTGTTTACAGTTGCCACATCATACTGGTAACTACGACTTGCCATGACGGTACGGGGTTCAGTCACAGGGTTGCCTTGCGCATCTTCAATGCGGAACGTCACGCTTAAACGTAATAAAGTTTCGACCAGTTTGCCGTTCAATCTTAGGCGTTGTGGGGTATATTCCAATACACGCAACACGTAGGCATTAGGGTCATTACTGAGTTGGACACCTGCTGTGCCCATGTGAATAGATAGCTTTTCTTCTAATTCTTCAGCATTGCTAGGGAGTGCCAGACTCATTTTTGAATAGGCCACTGGCGCAATGCTTGGATTGGTGCCTTTTAAATGAAAACCACAGCCGACTAAACCAGCACTGAGTCCGCAAGTTAAAACAATGACTGCTAAACGTTGGCTAAAGTGCATGTGTTGTCCTCTGTAATATTCTTGAAGGTTTAAAAGCGGAAGTTGAGAATATCTTGATTGTAGGTGCAAAGCCCGTTGACTGACAACGGGCTTTGTTTGGAAATTGTGAAATCCTTCAGAAAGTTCCTTCTCCCTCTGGGATGAGGAATATATTCCGCAAGAGGATGAAGGGTTATATATTTACCTCTCTCTAGCCCTCTCCTAAAAGGAGATGGAACTTAAGGATTTAAACCACCAAATTCACTAACTTATTTGGTACTACAATTTCTTTCTTGGTTGGGCCAGTCAAGAAAGGTTGTACTTCTGGTAAAGCTTTGGCCAGTGCAAGGATGTCCTCTTTAGAAGCGTCCACAGCCACATCTAGCTTGCCACGTAATTTACCATTGACTTGCACCACAATCGTTTGTGTGTTGCGGGTTAAGGCAGACTCATCTACGGTTGGGAAGAGGGTTGAAGTTAACTCAATTCCGAACTGTGCCAATAGGGTTTGGCTTAAGTGTGGTGCAAAAGGTGCAAGCAAGGTTAATAAAGTCACAATCGCTTCACGTTCAACGGCAAGGTCTTGTTCATCTTGTGCTTCAAACTTGTTGCACGCATTCAAGAGTTCCATCAAGGCTGCAATTGCAGTGTTGAATGCATGACGACGCTCAATATCATCTCCCACTTTTTGAATGGTTTCATGGGTTTTGCGACGTAAGTCCTGCGCTGCTGTGGCAAGTTTGCTGCTTTCAATAGTCGTTGCATTGCTGCCTTTTTCAAGGAAGCCTGCCGCCAAACGCCATACACGTTTTAAGAAGCGGTTAGCACCTTCTACACCTGCATCTGACCATTCTAAAGACTGATCAGGTGGTGCTGCGAACATCATAAACACACGTGCAGTATCTGCACCGTATTGGTCAATAATCGCTTGCGGGTCGATACCGTTGTTTTTCGATTTCGACATTTTTTCCTGACCGCCAACAATGACCGCTTGACCATCGCCCATATATTTTGCAGAAAGCACACGGCCTTTTTCGTCTTTTTCAAGTTCGATGTCGGCAGGGTTAAACCAAGTTTTCTTACCGCTTTCTGCTTCACGGTAGAAGGTATCTGCCAGTACCATGCCTTGAGTCAGCAAATTGGTGAATGGTTCATTGCCTTGAACTACACCTTCATCACGCATAAGTTTGTGGAAGAAGCGTGCATACAATAAGTGAAGGATCGCATGTTCTACACCACCAATATATTGGTTTACAGGCAACCAAGTTTGCGCAGCTTCTGGTTTGACCATACCGCCAGTAAAGTCTGGAGATGCATAGCGTGCGTAATACCAAGATGATTCTACAAAGGTATCCAAAGTGTCGGTTTCACGACGCGCTTCGCCACCACAGCAAGGGCAGGTGGTTTGGTAGAATTCAGGCATTTTATTCAGTGGGTTGCCTGAACCATCTGGTACAACATCAGTTGGTAAAATCACAGGCAGTTGATCTTCTGGAACTGGAACTTGGCCACATTTTTCACAGTTAATCATTGGAATTGGGCAACCCCAATAACGTTGGCGTGAAACACCCCAGTCACGTAAGCGGAATTGTACTTTTACATTGGCTAAACCTTGTGGTTCTAATTTTGCCAATAGTGCATCAAATGCTGCTTGGAAATCTAAACCATCAAATTCGCCTGAATTGACCAATTTACCTTCTTTAGAGCCGTACCATTCTTGCCACTGAGTTGCGTTAAAGTCCGTATCTTCAGCACCTTTGGCATCAATCACTTGAATAATTGGCAATTGGAATTTATTAGCAAACTCAAAGTCGCGTTCATCGTGTGAAGGCACGGCCATTACTGCGCCAGAACCGTAAGACATCAACACATAGTTGGCAATCCAAACTGGTAACTCTTTACCTGTCACAGGATGCTTCACAAATAAGCCTGTTGCCAT
The DNA here is from genome assembly GCF_012371415.1 of Acinetobacter sp. A3. Lineage (NCBI taxonomy): Bacteria > Pseudomonadati > Pseudomonadota > Gammaproteobacteria > Moraxellales > Moraxellaceae > Acinetobacter > Acinetobacter sp. A3. The sequence goes on along the minus strand of NZ_JAAZQW010000008.1, from coordinate 43,248 downwards.
GCCTTTTTTCTCGGCAGTGGCGAGGTCAGCTTCTGCAACAGAACCCATGCGGCATTCTTCAATAAAGGCCTTCAATTGCTCATTATTTTCTGCGGCTTTTAACGCCATTGGGTGTTCTGCGGCAACAGCCACATAAGTTGCACCCATTAAGGTATCGGCACGCGTGGTAAATACAGTTAAACCATCTGCATAAATTTCTGGATTTGCCGAAGGAAAGGTAATTTCCATCCCTTGAGAGCGGCCAATCCAGTTACGCTGCATGGTCAAGACTTGTTGCGGCCAACCATCTTTTAAAGTTTCTAAATCGTCGAGTAACTCTTGGGCATAATCGGTAATACGGAAGTAGTACATTGGAATATCACGTTTTTCTACCAATGCACCTGAACGCCAGCCACGACCATTTTCGACCTGTTCGTTGGCTAAAACAGTCTGATCGACAGGATCCCAGTTTACTGTCGAGAGTTTGCGATAAATTAACCCTTTTTTATACAGTTGCACGAATAACCATTGTTCCCAGTGATAATACTCTGGGGTACAGGTGGCAAATTCACGATCCCAATCTACCGCCAAACCCAATTTTTTCAATTGGTCACGCATGTAGGCGATATTTTCAAAGGTCCATTTAGCAGGTGCAACCTGATGGGCAATAGCTGCGTTTTCAGCAGGTAAACCAAACGCATCCCAACCCATGGGTTGTAATACGGTTTCACCTTTTAAACGGTGGAAACGACTAATCACATCACCAATGGTGTAGTTACGCACGTGACCCATGTGCAGTTTGCCGCTTGGGTAAGGGAACATCGAGAGGATATAACGATGTGGACCTTCGACAGTGTCGGCAACTTTAAAGGCTTTGCGAGATTCCCAGTCATTCTGGACTTGAGGTTCAATCGCACTGGCTTGATATTCAGGGTCAATGTGAGTAGTCATAAGGTTAAATCAGGAATAAACGGTTAAAAAAAATGTGTTGCACAGCATAGCGCAAAATGCAGCAAAAAGTGAATTTTGCGCGCTGGATTGTGCAGGAAAATTTAAGCAGCCATAATTTTGCAGGCTTAAAATTAGTAAACGGCGGGATTGGCGCGTTCTTGTTGTGCTTTATTCAAAGCATCATTGGCTTCACGTTGCTGCTGATCCATTACGGGAGTGGGAGCCGTATTGTTAGCATTTGCAGGCGTTGTGCCATTTGCGGGTGCTGTCGTGGCAGTTGTGGTTTGATTTGGAATGTTCGGTGCAGAATTTCTCCAGCCGTAGGTATCGACCTTTCCTTGTTTTTTTGCAGTTTTAGGTGGAGGTGTGGTGGTGTAATGCGTCGAACCTTTTGCATCGACCCATTTATAGTATTGTTTTGCAGATACCGCACTGGTGCCTAAAATTAACATCAAGCTTGCAGAAAGATAACTCAAGCGACGAACGTGGTTTTTCATTGTAAATGTCCTGAGTAAAGGTGCAAAAGCAGACCTGAATAAACTAAAGATGAAATTGTCTAAATTTTAGCAAGGATGTGTCAGGATGACAGCACTTTTAGGGGCTTTTTTACACGATAACCTGCGCTATTTGATGAAGAGCGAAACGGCTTTAAAAATAGACGATGCTCATGGTGCTGTGTTCATTAAAAATGACGTCAAATTTAAAGCCAATTCATAAATAAACAATGTCTATTTTTTTTGAATTATTCTTTATTTTTATGATTTTGATATGAAAAATTTATAAAAAATAAAGTAAATGTTTGAAGTTGTTTGATTTGTTTCGAAATATTAGATTTGAGTGGAAATTGTGAAGTGCAGCACAAAGCTTAAAAAATGCACTGTTTATGAATAAAGCAGAAAAACCCGATTTTTAAACTTGACTTTAGTCGATGAAACTACAAAAATGCACACTTTAGTTTTATGTGCCTTAGATCGATCACCCTTCGAATAAGTGTCATGTCATGCAATGGGCAACTTCTCTAGCCGAGAAGCTGAACAAAGCTTATAAAATGTGTTTACCCCAACACGTTTTAGATCTCATATTGCTTATACGGTAATCAGATCGGAAATTTTTCCTATTGCCATGAAAACTATGAAATATGTGTGCTATAACAGTGCAGGAATTAATGAACAAAACACTGCAGGTGTCTCCCATTTTGCAGTGATAAGACTAGGGTGAATCACGTTGGAACTTTTATCTGGTGGTGAAATGCTCGTTCGCGCATTGGCGGACGAAGGCGTTGAGCATGTTTTTGGATACCCAGGCGGCGCAGTACTTCATATTTACGATGCGTTCTTTCAACAAGACAAAATTAATCATTACCTCGTGCGCCATGAGCAAGCTGCTGGTCATATGGCAGATGCCTACTCGCGCGTAACAGGTAAAACTGGTGTGGTGCTAGTGACTTCAGGTCCTGGTGCAACCAACACAGTAACTCCAATTGCAACTGCGTATATGGACTCAATCCCAATGGTGATTTTGTCTGGTCAGGTTGCAACACACTTAATTGGTGAAGATGCCTTCCAAGAAACCGATATGGTGGGTATTTCACGTCCGATTGTAAAACACAGTTTCCAAGTGCGTCATGCAAGTGAAATTCCTTCAGTGATTAAGAAGGCTTTCTACATTGCATCTTCAGGCCGTCCGGGTCCTGTTGTGGTTGATATTCCAAAGGATGCAACCAACCCAGCGGAAAAATTTGCTTACGAATATCCAGAAAAAGTGAAGATGCGTTCGTATCAGCCACCGCATCGTGGTCACTCAGGTCAAATTCGTAAAGCGATTGATGAATTGTTGAATGCAAAACGCCCTGTGATTTATTCAGGCGGTGGTGTGGTTCAAGGTAATGCATCGGAGCAATTGACTGAGCTTGCACACATTTTAGGTTTCCCTGTAACCAATACATTGATGGGCTTGGGTGCGTTCCCAGGTAATGATCCACAATTTATTGGTATGTTGGGTATGCATGGTACCTATGAAGCCAATATGACCATGCACAATGCCGATGTAATTTTGTGTATTGGTGCGCGTTTTGATGACCGTGTAACCAATAATCCTGCAAAATTCTGTCCAAATGCCAAAGTGATTCATATTGATATCGACCCTGCGACGATTTCAAAAACCATCATGGCGCATATTCCAATTGTGGGCGCAGTTGAGCCTGTACTTCAGGAAATGCTAGTGCAGCTGAAACAGTTAAATGTTTCTAAGCCAAACCCAGAAGCAATTGCTGCATGGTGGAATCAGATCAATGAATGGCGCAAAGTTCATGGTCTGAAATATGATAAGCCAACTGATGGCAGTATGAAGCCACAACAAGTAGTTGAAGCATTGGATAAAGTGACCAATGGTGATGCGATCATTACTTCTGACGTAGGTCAGCACCAAATGTTTGGCGCGAACTACTATAAGTACAAGCGTCCACGTCAATGGTTGAACTCTGGTGGTTTGGGTACGATGGGCGTAGGTTTGCCGTATGCAATGGCGGCTAAACTGGCTTATCCAGATCAACAAGTTGTTTGTATTACAGGCGAAGCATCAATTCAGATGTGTATCCAAGAGCTTTCAACTTGTAAGCAATATGGCTTAAACGTAAAAATCTTGTGCTTGAATAACCAAGCTTTAGGTATGGTTAAACAATGGCAAGACATGAACTATGAAGGTCGTCACTCTAGTTCTTATGTTGACTCATTGCCAGACTTCCCTAAATTGATGGAAGCTTATGGTCATGTGGGTATTCAGATTAACCATGCCGATGAGCTTGAGTCTAAGCTTACAGAAGCAATGGCGATTAATGATAAATGTGTATTCATTAACGTAATGGTTGACCGTACAGAGCACGTTTATCCGATGCAAATTGCGGGTCAATCTATGAAAGATATGTGGTTAGGTAAAGGGGAGCGTACAGAATGAGACACATTATTTCCGTTCTCGTTGAAAACGAATCAGGTGCGCTTTCTCGTTTAGTGGGTTTATTTTCTCAGCGTGGTTATAACATTGAGACTTTAAACGTTGCACCAACCGAAGACCCAACGCTTTCACGTTTAACACTGACCACGTATGGTGATGATCATAAAATTGAGCAGATCACCAAGCAATTAAACAAATTGGTTGAAGTGGTGAAAGTGGTCGACTTGTCAGAAGGTCCACATATTGAGCGTGAATTGATGCTGATTAAAGTAAAAGCATCAGGCGCTGCACGTGCTGAAATTAAACGCACAGCAGACATCTTCCGTGGACAAATTGTAGATGTTACACCGACCACTTATACTGTACAGCTTGCGGGTACAACTGAAAAACTTGACGGTTTTATTGATGCGATTGCAGAAAATACGATCTTAGAAGTTGTGCGTTCAGGTGTATCTGGTATTGCACGTGGCGAAAAAGTTTTAACCATTTAACTGAACTTAGTTAATTTTATTCATCGAATTCATTCCATCTCAAAGGATGGAGAGCTTGCTCAAATGCTGAATAGACCTGCATTTGAGCAAGATAGGAATCCAAAGCATTTTAGCGGAGACAGCAATGCAAATTTTTTACGATAAAGACTGCGACTTATCTATCATCCAGTCTAAGAAAGTAGCAATCATTGGTTACGGTTCACAAGGTCACGCACACGCGCTTAACCTTAAAGATTCTGGTGTAGACGTAACTGTAGGTTTACGTGCTGGTTCTACTTCTTGGAAAAAAGCAGAAAATTCGGGTCTTAAAGTTGCTGAAGTTCCTGCTGCTGTAGCTCAAGCTGACGTTGTTATGATCTTGACTCCAGATGAGTTTCAATCACAACTTTATCGTGACGTAATCGAGCCAAACATCAAACAAGGCGCGACACTTGCATTTGCACACGGTTTCTCGGTTCTTTACAACCAAGTTGTTCCACGTGCTGACTTAGACGTAATCATGGTTGCACCTAAAGCACCTGGTCACACAGTACGTTCTGAATACCAACGTGGTTCAGGCGTTCCAGACCTTATCGCGATTCACCAAGATGCTTCTGGTAACGCGCGTAATGTTGCACTTTCTTACGCTTCTGGCGTGGGTGGTGGTCGTACTGGTATCATCGAAACTTCTTTCCGTGAAGAAACTGAAACTGACTTATTTGGTGAGCAAGCAGTTCTTTGTGGTGGTGCTGTTGAATTGGTTAAAATGGGCTTCGAAACTTTGGTTGAAGCTGGTTATGCACCAGAAATGGCTTACTTCGAGTGCTTACACGAACTTAAATTGATCGTTGATTTGATGTTCGAAGGTGGTATCGCTGACATGAACTATTCAGTATCTAACAACGCTGAATACGGTGAATATGTAACAGGTACTGAAGTAATTAACGAACAGTCTCGTGAAGCAATGCGTAATGCGCTTAAACGTATTCAATCTGGTGAATATGCGAAGATGTTCATCCAAGAAGGTGCGTTGAACTATCCATCTATGACTGCACGTCGTCGTCAAAACGCTGCACATGGTATCGAAGTAACTGGTAACAAGTTACGTGCGATGATGCCTTGGATTCAAGCGAACAAGATTGTAGATAAAGAAAAGAACTAAGTTACGTGCCTTAAGAAAAGTAAAGCAGTGCTTTACTTTTCTTTCGTACCTTTGATTCAAGCAAACAAAATCGTTGATAAAGAGAAAACTAATATCTCGGAACAATTGATTTGAATGCGAAAATCCACTCTTTTGAGTGGTTTTTTTATATGTATAGTTACGTGCCTCAAAACGACTAAAGCAGTGCTTTGAATTCGCTCATACCTTGGATTCAAGCGAACAAAATCGTAGACAAAGAGAAAAACTAATTTCTCGAATCAGTCGATTTGAATGTGAAAGCCCAGTCAATTTGAGTGGGCTTTTTTATGGGGGGAGTAATTGCTGGAGCGTACCTTATATTTAAAATTCTTGTGCTGAGGGATGAGTTGTATGAGTGTTCTTAATCATCCATTCCAAATACATCACGCGTATAAACCTTATTTTGTACATCTTGCAACAATGAACATTTACGGTTACATACAATTAAATCAGCACGTTGTTTAAACTCGGCTAAATCATGAATGATTTTAGAGTTGAGAAATTTTTTCTGCTGTAGCCCCGGTTCATAAATAATTACTTTAATCCCGTAAGCTTTGAGATATTGCATAACGCCTTGTATTGCCGAGGCACGAAAATTATCTGAACCGCTTTTCATGGTAAGTCTATAAATTCCAACTACTTTAGGTTCACGCTTACGAATGGATTCTGCAATAAATTCTTGACGGGTTTGGTTGGCATCTACTACGGCTTTAATCAAGTTGCTCGGAACTTGCGCATAGTTTGCGAGTAGTTGTTTGGTGTCTTTAGGAAGGCAGTATCCGCCATAACCAAAGGATGGATTGTTGTAAAACTGACCAATACGTGAGTCTAAACATACACCATCAATAATTTGTCGCGTGTCTAGATTATAAATTTGGGCATAAGTGTCTAATTCATTGAAGTAGGCAACACGCATGGCTAGAAATGTGTTGGCAAATAACTTAATGGCTTCGGCTTCAGTGGAGTCTGTAAAAAGTACAGGACAGTCCTTTTTGATGGCGCCTTCTATAAGCATATTGGCAAATTGTTTTGCACGTTCGGATTTTTCACCTACGATAATCCGTGATGGGTAGAGATTGTCATGTAGGGCTTTGCCTTCACGTAAGAATTCAGGCGAAAAAATAATATTTCCAGTGTGATATTTTTTCTTAATCTGCTGGGTAAAGCCTACAGGTACAGTGGATTTGATTACCATGGTTGCCAAAGGATTAATAGCCAATACATCCTGAATGACTGCTTCAACACTTTGCGTATTGAAGTAATTGGTATCTGGGTCGTAGTCAGTAGGCGTGGCGATAATCACAAAATCTGCATGTTGATAGGCGTCCACTTTGCAGTGTGTGGCCTGAAAACATAATTCAGGTCGGTTTAAAAAATCTGAAATTTCTTGGTCGCGAATGGGCGAGATGCGTTGATTGAGTAATTTAATTTTTTCTGCTTGAAGATCATAAGCCACGACCTGATGATGTTGGGCAAAAATCATGGCATTAGATAAACCGACGTAACCTGTACCTGCAATTGCGATTTTCATATTCAATCAAATTTCTTATTATTTATACGTGTTTAATGTGATGAAAATTTATTCAAGCTCGATGACGGTTTGGTGAAGCTTATATTTCTATGAAAGATTTGCGTTAAACTATGCAGAAATGAAAAGCAAGCATCTCAGTTATGCCATGTTAATGGTATGATGTTGAAATTGCACGGGTGGATAATGGATGCATGAACATGAAGCAAAATGACCTAAAGGCTCAGGCAGATAATTTGACTGAGCAAAATGTTGTGATCTGTATGAAATGGGGCACAAAATACGGGTCTGAGTATGTGAATCGTCTTTATAATATGGTGAAACGACACACTACAGTTGACTTTAAAATGGTGTGTTTGACAGATCGTACCGAAGGAATTAATCCTGAAGTGCAATGTTTTCCAATCCCGCCATTAGCCTTACCCGAAGGTGCACCTGAACGTGGTTGGAATAAACTTTCAACTTTTGAGCCAGATTTGTATGGTTTAAAGGGTAATGCATTATTTTTGGACTTAGATGTTGTTATCGTAGATAACATTGACGAGTTCTTCACATACCCTGGTGATTTCCTCATCATTCATGATTGGAAACGTCCTTGGCGTATTACAGGTAATAGTTCGGTTTATCGTTTTAAACTTGGTGCGTTCCCGGGTCTATTGCCATACTTCCGTGAGAATTTTGACGAAATTCGTAATAAATTCCGTAATGAACAAGCCTATTTATCTTGGTATGTAGATAAAGAGGGTAAACAAACCTATTGGCCTGATAGCTGGTGCAAAAGTTATAAATACCACTGCCTCCAAAAAATTCCAATGGCATTCTTTAAGCCACCCGTAAAACCTGAAGGTGCAAAAATTATTATTTTCCATGGGGAAATTAATCCACCTGATGCGATCAATGGTGGTGGAGGTAAATGGTACCGTTATGTACTGCCTTCGAAATGGATTAAAGACGCTTGGCAGTAATATTTTAAAATGGTTGCTTAACATGCCAGTTAGAAAAAAAAGTAAGTTTGAACAGTGGTTTTCATTCAGCCGACATCAACGTCGTTTTGGGGCTGATAAGGTTTATGCTCAGCTTGCGAGTGTAGATATCGAAAAACTGAAATCAGACATTATTGCCGGTGATCAAATCCAATATACGCATGGTTCAGCGAAAGATCTGAATGAGCATATTGAGCAACTTAAACATGAGTTTGTTGGTCAGCCTGCATTGAGCCACTATCATGCGAGTCTGATTGTACTGATTCGACGTGAAGTTGATGTTGAAGAAAACTTTGAAAAATTTAAAGCCCTGTGGATGAGTGAACGTGATTTTTTACTCAGCACTTTAAATATTCGTTGGTTAATTTCTGCATGTGATACGTTTTTAGATTTACATGATGATGTAACGCTTAAAGCAACATTGATGAATGCTGTCGTGCTGATTAATACGTTGAAATTACAAGAAACCGAACGCTATTTATGTGATCAATCGTTAGAAATTAATATAGAGCACCAAACTCGATTGCAGACTGAGCGTTATCCTTTGTTTGATGGGACATCAGCATTTGCAGTCGGTACGGATGATACTTTACGAAATATGCGTTGGCGACTAGATCAAATTTGTGCTGTACATCCATTAGGACAGTTGGTTATAGAGATATTCGATCGCCTACAGCATGATGAAAATAATAATGTCTATTCACGGTTTAAAAAACGCCATACACGTGAAAAAACACGTTGGTGGTAAGATATGAATATATTAATTATTAATCTGGATCAGTCTAAACAGCGCTTAGAATTTCAGCAGAGACAATTTGAGCGTTTGAATTTGAAATTTGAGCGCTTACCTGCGGTTTCTGTTAATGAAATTAGTCAAGAACGATATCAAGAGCTTGGTTTTGGCTGGCAGCGTCCACTTAGAAAAGTTGAAGTCGCTTGTTTTTTGAGTCATAAAAATGCTTGGGAAAAAGTTCTAGTTTCCAATCAACCTACATTAATTCTTGAAGATGATGCTGTTTTAGCAACTAATATTTCAAATGTTTTAAATGAAATTCATTGTGAAAAATTAACAGAGATTGACCTAATTAACTTTGAAGTGCGTAGTCGAAAAAAAATCATTTCTAAAATGCCAGTTTTAAAATTAGAACATCTTAATATTAATTTGTTTGAGCTTTATCAAGATCGAACGGGTGCTGCGGGTTATTTACTCTATCCTTCGGGTGCAAAAAAATTATTAGAAAGATTGAAGAATACTGCACCAGCAATCGCTGACGGTTTTATTTTTAGTGCTTATGAATTAAAAGTATTACAAGTTGAGCCAGCACTTATTATTCAAGAGGATCAATTAGAGGCTTATGGTCTAGCAGCTAAAAGTGAATTTGACTCTACTATTGGTCGATCTGAACACTATAAACCTATCTACGATTCAATAGACCAGAAAAAAATATTTAAGCGACGTCGTATCATAGGGCAGTGGCACATGGCCTGTCGCTATCTGCAGGTTTTATTTAAATCGCAAAAACGATTTATATCTTTGGATAAAGAAAGATTCAAATAAGGTTTAGCTTAATGAAAAAGAAAGTCGTATTAGCGATTTTTACATTGCAGGGTAATGGTGCAGAGCGTTTTGCATTAACTCTAGCAAAAGGGATTAATGATGCAGGGCATGAAGCTCATATCGTTTATTTTAAAGATATAATTGATTTGCCAATACCCGATGGTGTACGAACTCACTTTTTTAATTATCAAAAGTTTCGTGCTATTCCAAAATTTATGCGTCCGGGTTTTGCTGCGAAAGCCTTTGACCGCTTTGTCCGTAAGCACATTGGTGAGCCCGATTTAGTTTTGTCGAATCTTTTCCCCGTGGATTTTATTTTAAGCCGTAGTACTTTGTCGAATGTTCATATGGTCATCCACAATACGACAAGTCAGGAATATGCCGGTCGTTTAGATGGCAAAATGCTAGAACAATTAAAAAATGTTTATCTGTCAAAACCATGTATTGGCGTAAGTCAGGGTGTGACGGATGATTTCAAAGCTCTTTTCAATACAGACAATATAAGAACAATTTACAATCCTATTGATATCGAAAGTATTCAATTGGCTGCCAATGAATATATACCCGATATTGATGGTCCATATATTGTGAATGTTGGGAAGTTTAAAGCGCAAAAAAGACACGATGTATTAGTACGGGCTTATGCCAAAGCGAATATAAATGAAAAATTAGTTCTAGTAGGTACAGGCGAGTTACTGGAACAAACTAAACAACTAGTTAAAGAACTTGATATTGAAAATAAAGTTATTTTTGCTGGCTTTAAAAAAAATCCTTATCCGTATATGAAGCATGCTAAGTTCATGGTGTTGTCATCGGATTTTGAGGGTTTGGGATTAGTCATATTAGAGTCAATTACTCTAGGGACTCCGGTGATTAGCACGGATTGCCCCTCAGGTCCAGGTGAAATCTTAGCTTCAGATTGTTTGGTTGCAGTAGGTAATGTTGATGCATTGGCAGCTAAGATATCGGTGACTGTGCAGTGCTCAAGCCAAGATAGACTTTGCCTGCATCAGCAGTTTTTACCAGCGTATGCAGTGCAACGATATCTAGATTTAACTGCTTAAACCGTATTTAAGAATAACAAGATCGCCCTAACCGTTTTTTAATAGAGCGGAGTAGGCGACTCATTAATTTAGATAAATAAAAACCATACAGCCCTAAATTTAAGCAATGATATAAAATGCGGTTATGCTCATTTTGAATCCATGTCACTGAACATGATAATTGTTGAATTGAGCCTGAAAACTTATTCCAATTTGATTTGGCAATCTGTTTATTTTTAAATTTAGTACTTTGATACATGTAAATATAAAAAAAGTGCATCAGTGGAATGATAAAAATCGCATGCCGCTTAGTTTTTTCAATTAGCGTAGGAATTAATTGTTCTAGGCATTGAAGCGATCGATTAATATTATGGGGTTGTGTTGAATTTGTAGCACTACCTGAACGTATACGATAGCCATATAATGGTCGAGAAATCGCATAAAAAGACTTTGCTTTTATTATCACATCTGGAATCGTGGCAGCATCTTCATAATGGCTGAGTTTGGGAAACTGGATGCCTTGAAACAATGTTGCTTTATAAAGGTGGATGCCTGAAAACCAGCGGTTGGCATTAAAAAGTTCAAACAAAGCCTGTTGCTGATTGTGCTCGCTACAGGGACTTTGGACTAAACGGGGAATAAATTGATGCTTGCTAGGCGTAAGATCTTCAGACAGATTCTGATAACCAAAGCTGATGACATCCGAATCGCTTACAAGAGCAGCCTGAACTTCTTTTGCGTAATATGGCATAAGCACATCATCTGAATCTAGAAATGTGAGATATTTACCTTGTGCATGTGCGATGCCAAGATTTCTTGCGGCAGCCACCCCAGCATTTTGCTGCTGCAGGATTTTAATATTATTGATGTGCGTTTGTGGCTGTTGCTTCAGGTACGTGCAGAGGACATTGATAGAATGATCCGTTGAACCGTCATCAACACAAATCACTTCAATGTCATCCGTCAATTGAGTAATAACACTTTGAATACAGTCAAGGATATACTTTTCAACATTATAGATAGGAATGATGATGGTTAAATTAAACATGTGAACAGTGATCATCCTGAATCAGACTTAAAAATTTCCCGACCATATTTTCATTGCTAAGCAATATTTTATCAAAATTTGAAGCTGGGTATTGGAAGAGATTCTGATCTATTTTTTCAGCTAATGCATCCATATCTTGTGGTGTCACCAAATTTTGCTCTAAGTGAGCAATTGAGAGTTGCTGATGAATCGCATCACTGACGTGATGGCCACTACGGGTACATCCCAATGTAGTGTTTCTGAAATAATAAGACCGTAGCCTTCATTTTGTGAACTAGTAATAAGTAATCGGCTTGGTTGGATATATGGATATGGGTGATTGCCCCAACCCAAAAATTCAATCCTATCTTCAATCTCTAGATGTTTACATAACGTCTGTAAATCTATTTTTAAATCTCCATCACCAATAATCAGCATATTTTTTGCTGTTTTAAAATTGGTAAATGCCCGAATGGTGCGATGTGGTTGTTTCATGACTTAAATGTCCGACAAATACACAGTCTCAATGTTTTTGAGGAGCGGCTAATTTGGCTTGATCAATAGGCGAATAAAATATTTTTTCTCTAAATAATAGCGTCTATATTCATTATACCATCGAAACAAATTTGCGGTGGTTTGTTTGTAAGGTTTAAAAATTTTACTATGTATACATAGCTAGACATTGCCCTGAATAAAATGGGAAATGCAAAACGTAAATGCATGTGAAAGAATGATAAGGTCAGGCTGATGAGCGGTAATGATGGTGTTGATTTTTTCTATATCCGTTGCAGGCATGGTACGTTATTCTTAATAATTTACCGGAGTAAAGGCCGGGATAAACTCGTGCTGGATTAAGGTCAGATCTTTGGGAACAAACATTTTAATGTCATGTGGATTTAAATGTACAATTGTGAATTGATACCCCGTTTGTTTTAAGTTAATGGCTTTATCAAGAAGAAATTTTTCTGCATGACCGCCTTTAAATGATCGACAAAGCATAGAATATGAGAATGGGGAGCAGTCGCTTTCATCATAAGGAGGCAAATAATTATGTTAGTTTTTGTTGGTAATTTTATTGATACAGGTTAGATGGTATGCCTTCTAACTTCCTAAACCGTTTATACCCCCACAAGTACTGTTCTGGAGCGACATTAATCATACGCTCCATTTCTTTGTTTAAGGTATCTACAGACAGTTGTAAATTTTTAGATAAAATATCACTTGATAATTCAGTTACATAAATATCATAACCCGATAAATCATCACGTCTTAAACAACTTAACCCTATCACGGAACATTGGGTTTTTGCAGCAAGCTTGGAAAGCAAAGTTGAGGATAAAGCATTTTGACCATAAAACAGAGAATAAATTCCTCCTGACTCTTTAGGTACATGGTCAGGTAAAATTGCTGAAAAACCACCTTGCTTCAAATGCTTAAATAGCGCGCGTACACCTGTATCATCGGTAGGGACTAAAGTCGCATTCAAACGCTGACGAGCTTCTAGCATAAACCGATCTAAATCTTTATTTTTGCTAGGTTTATACATAATGACAGGTGCAGTGTGTTGATTTACCCAAACATTTAGTAATTCCCAAGTACCAAAATGTGGGACAACAGCCAAAGTACCATTGGGGTTTTTTAAAGCTTTTAAAAATAAATCAGAACCATGAATTTCTTGAATCAGTGAAAGTGCATATTCTGTAGATGAGCCCCAAATTTTTACAGATTCAGCATAAGTCATGCACTGACTTTTAAGACTTTTTTTAGTTAGGCTTTGTCTTTCTGCATCTGTAAGTTCAGGATAAGCTGATTTTAAATTGATTTCGGTGGTGGTTCTTGCGGAAGAATTTGAATAATACAGCAGGGAACCTACAGCTTTTGCAATAGATTGAATGATTCTTAACGGAAGACGAGAAAAATTCTTCAGCAAAGCATACATAAATAGAAATCTGAGCGCTATATATAGAAATTATTGTTTATCCGCATTCCCCGCCAACACCATATAAATCAGCCCCACAAAAATCACAAACGCACCACCAATAGAACTTAAGCTAAAGTACAAAATGCGGTCATTGGTGTCTAAGGCAAACAGGTTATTGGCCAAAATGTAACGCATAAATAACCATTGAGCGACAGCAAATACAATTAGCATAATGCCACGATTACGAACTGCAGGACGCATAGCCATAGTAACGCTCAACTCAAAATTCAAAACGAAGCGCTATTATGCCACTAGCTTGGCTTTATCTCAATTCATAAAAAACCCTGCAAATTTGCAGGGTTTTTCTTACAGTTTCAAAAGTTATTCTTGAGGTTCTGCTTTCGGTTTTTCACGTAAGCGAATACCCAAATCACGCAATTGAGTGGCTTCAACTGGTGCAGGTGCTTGAGTCAATGGACATTCAGCTGTCTTGGTTTTCGGGAAGGCAATCACATCACGAATAGACGATGCACCTGTCATTAACATCACTAAACGGTCTAAACCAAATGCTAAACCACCATGCGGAGGCGCACCATAACGTAACGCATTGAGTAAGAAGCTGAACTTCTCTTCGGCTTCTTCTTCTTCAATGCCTAAAGCTTCAAAAATCGCTTTTTGCATTTCTAAGGTATAAATACGCAGTGAACCACCACCAATTTCAGTACCGTTCAAGACCATGTCATAGGCAACAGATAATGCTTCACCTGGATTGCTCTTCACATCTTCAACGCTTGATTTTGGCAAGGTGAATGGGTGATGCACAGAAGTCCATTTACCATCATCTGTTTCTTCAAACATTGGGAAATCAACTACCCAAAGCGGTGCCCATTCGCAAGTTGCAAGGTTCAAATCGTGACCAATTTTCACACGAAGTGCACCCATCGCATCGTTTACCACTTTGGCTTTATCTGCACCAAAGAATACGATGTCACCATTTTCAGCGCCTACACGTTTTAATAGATCAAGCACGATTGGCTCAATAAATTTCACGATTGGAGATTGTAAGCCTTCAATACCTTTTTCAAGTTCATTGACTTTAATGTAAGCCAAACCTTTTGCACCGTAGATGCCAACATATTTGGTGTATTCATCAATCGCGCTACGTGGTAATGAACCCGCGCCAGGTACGCGAAGCGCAACAATACGACCTTTAGGGTCTTTCGCAGGGCCGGCAAATACTTTGAACTCAACGTCTTGCATCAAGTCTGCAACGTCTACCAGTTTCAGTGGAATACGTAAGTCTGGTTTGTCAGACGCATAATCACGCATTGCTTCTGAATATGGCATACGTTGGAATTTGTCGAATTTCACGCCCAGAAGTTCATCGAACATCTTCACGGTCATGCCTTCCATCAAATCCATAATGTCATCGTCACTCATGAACGATGTTTCAATGTCGATTTGAGTGAATTCAGGCTGACGGTCTGCACGCAAGTCTTCATCACGGAAACATTTTGCGATTTGGTAATAACGGTCAATACCACCCACCATCAACAATTGTTTAAATAATTGTGGCGATTGTGGCAGCGCATAGAAGCTACCGTTAGATACACGGCTTGGCACTAAGTAGTCACGTGCGCCTTCAGGGGTAGCACGTGTCAAAATTGGGGTTTCAACATCCAAGAAACCATGATCGTCTAAATAGTTACGAATCAGGTTGGTGACTTTAGAACGGAAACGTAAGCGATCTAACATTTCTGGACGACGGATGTCCAAGAAACGGTATTTCAAACGAATTTCTTCTGAAATGTTGGTATTTTCATCGTTCAATGGGAACGGAGGCGTTTCAGATGCTGCAAGAACTTCAATTTCCTTGCCTAAAACTTCAATTTGTCCACTGACCATATTGGCATTTTCTGTGCCTGCATAGCGACGACGTACACGACCTGTGATTTTTAATACAAATTCTGAACGTGCTTTGTCTGCAGTTGCAAATGCTTCTGGAGTGTCTGGGTCAATTACGACTTGCACAAGACCATCACGGTCACGCATGTCTAGGAAAATTACACCACCGTGATCACGACGACGGTGTACCCAGCCACACAGGGTAACAGTTTGATCAATTTGAGCTTCGGTTAAAGAACCGCAATAATGAGTTCGCATCATAGCGTTAAAAATCCAACTATATGGGTTAAGGAAGCGAATACGTAAACAGCGCACCGCCTTTAGCAAAGGTAGGATTATGCCTCTTTGGGCATGTGGCTACAAGAACCTGCTGCAAAAACAGTGGGTTTTTACAAGGAATGTGTCTGAAATAGGATAATGCAGCAAGATTCAGGATGAAGTGATGAGCTTTGGCTTTATTTTATCTACCCTTGCCGATCCAAAAACAAAAATAACAGACAACCTAAACTAAACATGAGTAATGCCCCTTGGCTAAACTCATTGATGGCACGCCCTGTAAAGTAATACAGTTCTTCCTGCCAAAGTGCATCGGGAATATGCCGTGCATAATCCCAAAGTGAGAAGCAGCCTAAAGCGACAGACAGTGTAATAAGGCCGACTGCATAGCCCCGAACTTTGATGCTGACAGGTTTGATTTGCCGATGCTTCTTATAATAATGCAGGCTCATCCACAATAAAAAAGGCAGGGCCAAAATAGAGCTACCAATTTGCAAGATGCGGTGCATCGGATAAGTCTGAGCTCCCCATTGTACCGACTGTGCTAAAAAATCCTGAAAGGCAAAACTGCGAAAGTCGTGATGGGTTAAACCATCCCAAATTAAATGCGTGGCATTCCCCAGTAATAAGCTGAAGATAGTCACCAAAGCAAAGCCCAATACGGATGTTGCATGATTCAAATTTAGAGGGTGATGTATTCCCACAAAGCGATACAACGCAGGGCGATATACCAGATACCAAAGTGCACAGAATATAAGGCCCAAGAATAAGTTTGGATAAAACAAGGCCGACCATAAATGTGGCGTTGGGTCTTGGCGTAGGGTAAACAGGCGATGTAAATCTGGCAGCATACAGCCAATTGCAAGTGCAGCAATAGGTAGCCGTTGTCCTGAGAGTTTAGCTAACGGTGGCGCAAGTACAGCATGAGATAAGGTAAAGGGCATATATGCTTACTTTACATGATTCTTAGATGATTCTAGGTGATACATTTCTAATAAACTCATAAGTGTTATTGTTATTAAAAAATAAAACATGGTTGGGAAGTGCATGAAAAACAAAAAATCTGTTAATCCACAAATAGAAAAAAATATTGTAAAACAAATTCCCATTAATGAAAGATGCTGAGATTTTGATGTTGAAGGTTGAAATAGTTTATAAAAATAAAAAATTAAAGGAATTAAAAATGCAGAAATTATACCTAATAAGCCAACTAGCCCATTAGAGGCCAGGAACTGGAAAAAAATATTATGCGCATGTGGATTACAAGCAGGTAAGAGTCCTTTAGCTTGTTGCTCACAAATATTATCTCTGAATTTTTTTGCTCCAACACCATATATAGGAGATTTTAACATTTCGTCAACAGCATAACTCCATAAGAATATACGAGTACCAGTACTAGAGTGATAGTTATTTTTTTCAATTAGAGAAGTATCTTGTTGAAAAGCATTTAATCTTTTCTGAATGGGTGAGTTAGGTAGAAAAAACAAAACACCTGTAAGGATGAACGATGTTAATAAGGTTAATAAGACTTTTGATCGTTGAGACTTAAAATAGTAAAAGCTCAGAATGATTAGTATTAATGGTATTCCTAACCAAGTACCTCTACTGCCATGTGCGACTATTAGATATAAGTTAATTAGAGATAAAACAATTAAAATACTCGAAAATTTTTGATTTTTCCCAAGGTTGAAAACTAACATAAGTATGGATAAAGAAGCTATAGAAGCATCATATAATATTATAGCGTCAAATTTCTTTACTAATAATGCTCGATCAAAGTTGTATATGATATTGAAATAACCGTTAAATATAATAGAAAAAACTCCTCCAATATTTATAATATAGAGAAAAATATTTTCACTTTTTTTAATATTTAATAGAATGGTTGGTAACATTAAAAAAGCAAGTGCATATAGGAACTGATTGTTCATATCAGGGGCTAGTTTTTGATCGAAAAAATGGTCATTTGATATTTGGTCATTATGGAAGAATAGATTGATAATATATATGGAAATAAATGGAAGGGCTAAGGTTAGAAAAATAGGTAAACTAATATATATTTTTTTTTGTAAAGTAATGAAAATTATAAATAGTGTCAATAAAACATAGTTTAGAGACCAATTAACTCCATCATCAATCACTAAGTTTACAAAAAAAGTTAGGAAAAATAGAGCTAATAATAAAGAAAAAGTTTTTTCTAAATTAAGTAAATTTGTCATGATGAAAATGGGTGTAAAATTTGTTGATATATTAAAGAGTATAATTATCTTAATTTCAATTGATAGTAATCAAATTATTCTTCTATTCTCTTTTGTTATGTTATAACATGTTGTTTTTGTTTTGGGCTGAGTGAAATAGTCATGGCGTTCCATAAGAATTTAATAACAGTTTCAATTTTTGCAGTACTTAGTCCAGCAGCATTTGCCAATACGGATGCTACCAATACACAACTGGAAACGATTCAGCTACAAGCACATCCTTTGGTACAAACTGCAGCAGATTTCGCTGTAGCAGATCATGTAATTGATCAGAAAACGTTGGCAGAGCGTAGCACCACTATTGGTGATGCAATGGCAGATGAGCTAGGTGTCTATTCTAACCAATATGGTTCAGGCTCTAGCCGACCTGTCATTCGTGGGCAAGATGGCCCACGTGTTAAAGTGCTGCAACATGCTTCAGAAACGGCAGATGTTTCTACACTTTCACCCGACCATGCGGTAACGGTAGATCCAATTTTAGCCAAGCAAGTTGAAATTATTCGTGGGCCATCAACCTTACTTTATAGTGCGGGTACCGTAGGTGGTTTGGTCAATGTCACTGACCAAAAAATTCCAACGCAAATGCCAAATAATGGTTTAGAAGGACAAGTCGGTCTGCGTTATAACACAGGTAGTGATGAAAAACTGGCCAGCGCTGGTGTGACCGCAGCGATTGGTGACCAGTTTGCGTTGCGTCTAGAAGGTTCTAAGCGTAAGGCTAATGATTACATTACCCCAAACTATTGGGTAGAACATCATAATGATGAAGCAGGTCATGACGACCATGATCACGGACATAGTGACCCAGGTCATGATCATGATGATGAAGGCACGCATTTAGATAAAGCACGTCGTGTAGAGAATACCTTTGCTGAAGGGCAAACCGTGAATATTGGTGGCTCATGGATTCATGATCGTGGTTTTGTGGGCGTGTCATACAGTAACCGTCAGGACAAATATGGGTTGCCAGGGCATAGCCATGAATATCATGGTTGCGTATTGCATGATGATCATTTTCACTGTCCAAAGCCAGATCCAAATGCTGTTGAAGAACATGCACATGGTGGCCCATGGGTGGATTTAGAATCACATCGTTATGATTTGCGTACCGAGCTTGATCAACCTTTTGCAGGTTTTGATAAACTGCGTGCGCATGCCAGTTTTACAGATTATGAGCATGATGAATTAGAAGAAAATAAAGTCATCAGTAACTTTAAGAGCAAAGGCTATGATGCACGTTTAGAATTGGTGCATAACCCCCTTGCAGGCTGGGAAGGTGTGTTTGGTACACAGTTTAGCCAGCATGAAATTGATTTGACTGGTCAGAAAGAAAAACATGATGATCATTATCATGAAGCAGTACCTATGCCAGATACGAAAACACAAAAATACAGTTTATTTGGTTTAGAGCATAAGCAATTTGGTGATGTACATGTGGAACTTGGTGCGCGTGTCGATCATCAAAAAGTGAAAGCAGATTCGGACAAAAAAGATTATTCAGGTACTGGTGTATCTGCTTCTGCTGCAGCCAATTGGCAGTTTGCACCCAACTATAAATTGTCACTCACAGGCTCACATCAGCAACGTTTACCTGTAGCGCAAGAGCTCTATGCTGATGGCTTACATTTTGCAACCAATACTTACGAGGTGGGGAATCCTGATCTAGATAAAGAGACATCTAATAATTTAGAGTTAGGTTTGCACTATGAAGCCGACAAACTCGATTATTCGCTGCATGTTTACCATAATTGGTTCGATGATTATATTTATGGTGCAACAGTAGCGCAGAAAGGTAATTTGCGTGGTGTGGAATATACTCAAGACAAAGCCAAATTCTACGGTACAGAAGCCAAGTTAGGCTATCAACTGAGCCCAGATTATAAACTCAGTGTGTTTGGTGATTATGTTCGTGGCGAAATAGATAACCAAAATGCACCACGTGTACCTGCAGGCCGTTTGGGAACTAAACTAGATGCTAACTTTGCCGATGGTTGGTCGGGTATGGCGGAATACTATCGTGTATTTAAGCAAGACAAAATTGCAGCGTATGAACAAGAAACAGAAGGCTATAACATGGTCAATATTGGCGTAGCTTATGCAGGAAACTATGCCAATAAACAAGATTACCGTGTCTATTTTAAAGCCAACAACTTGTTAGATGATGAAGTCTATTCACATGCATCTTTCTTGTCGCATATTCCACAAGTAGGTCGTAACTTTACAGTCGGCGTTGAATTTGGTTTCTAAAATTCAATTTGGGCTTTATAGGATGTCTGCGTGAAAACACAGAAATCCTCTTGAAAATCCAAACAATAAAACCTAGTCTGAGCGCATCGGACTAGGTTTTTTGTTATGCGTATTTTTCAGCGAATTCACCAAAAATTGAATTGGTCGCCTCGGGCTTATTTGGGACTGGTTTTAGGTTTACTGGCTTTGGGTTATTTGTCCTCGGCTATTTACCACAGTCTTAAACCGTTACCAGATGGTCTGAATTACACCGGAAAATTACGCCATGCACCTGTCAAATTTATTGCCGATCAGACCTATATTGATGCGCAAGGTGTTCAGCAGCAACAGCACCAAATTTTTAAGGAGATTTTAGGCTTAATTGATGCTGCGCAAACCACCATTGTGTTGGATATGTTTTTGTTTAATGCAGAGGTGGGGACGTCTAAACAACAGCATCAGCCACTGACACAGCAATTGACCGAAGCTTTAATTCATAAACGTCAGATGCAGCCAAATATTGAAATTAAGGTCATTACAGACCCAATTAACTCAGTATATGGCGGTATTGCACCTGAGCATTATCGTCAATTACGTCAAGCAGGCATTGATGTTATTGAAACCGATTTAACGCCTTTACGGGCATCGAATCCATTGTGGTCAGGCTTTTGGTATCTCTGCTGTCAGGGTATTCCGAATAATGCAGAAAAAGGTTGGCTGCCAAGTCCTTTTGGGCAAGATAAAATTACCCTGCGCAGTTATTTCAGTCTGTTTAATTTTAAAGCCAACCATCGTAAAACCATTGTGGTCGATACCACTGAAGGCTGGAAAGCGTTGGTGACCTCATTGAATCCGCATGATGGTAGTTCGCGTCATTCCAATATTGCCTTAGTGGTCACAGGCAATACAGCGGTTGATATTTTGCAGACTGAACAAGTTGTAGCGCGTATGTCGCAAGGCAATGTGTCTGGGGTGATTGTGGGTGAGTTTGAGGCAGATCGCTCTTACCCTCAAGTGCAGGTTTTAACGGAAAAGGCTATTTGGGATGCGAGTTTAGCAATGATTGAAAATGCTAAGGCGCAAGAGCATCTTGATTTGGCAATGTTTTATTTGTCAGAACGTAAAGTGATTCAGGCTTTAATTGCTGCACAGCAACGTGGCGTACAGGTACGGGTATTGTTAGACCCGAATAAAGATGCCTTTGGTCGTGAGAAAAATGGTATCCCAAACCGACAAGTAGCATCAGAACTGAATGCGGCAGGGGTGAGTGTGCGTTGGTGTAACACGCAAGGTGAGCAATGTCATAATAAAATGATGATCAAATCTAATGCCAAACAGGCAGAATTGACTTTAGGCTCTGCAAATTTCACCGCACGTAATTTTAAAAATTATAATTTAGAAACCAATTTGCGTGTGGTCGGGCAGGTACAAGACCCTGTATTTCAGGATGCACAACATTATTTTAATACCGCATGGTCAAACCTTGAGGGTAAAAATATGAGTGTGGATTATGCTGTGTATGCCGATGAGTCGAAGTGGAAATATGCGGTCTATCGCTTTATGGAATGGAGTGGTTTATCGACATTTTGACTTTAAACTTTTTCAGTCAGATGTAATATTCCTAGAAAAATCCCTCTTGTTTCAAGAGGGATTTTTAGAAAATGACAATGAAGCTCTAAAATTATTTTTCAGGATTTGGCGGCACCATTTCATCCAAATCTTTATCACTCAGCTGATCTAACTCAGAAATGTCAGTCTTGATTTTCCACTGTGCCTCATCATCTACAGGATTCGGCAAACGGGCTTCTAACCAGTCACAGACCACATCTGGGCTAAATTCTGGATGGTTGCATTGAATCACCCATGATAAAAAATCTTTAGCATCACCATTCATATACGGTGGTGGAGATACAGGCAAGAATTGGGTCGGTAAACGCTCATCTCTAGAAATATAATTCAGGACATGCCCCAATTCTTGTACAGTTTGCCATGCCAGTGGGTGTTCTACATCTATTTGAAATTTAAACCACCATGCATGCTGACCGTCTGAACCATAAGAATCCACACGGGCTTGCTGCACACTTGGAACTTTACAGAAAAACTGATGAAGGCGGTCAAAATTTAATTCAGGCACGAGGTTTCATCCAATTTCAAAAAAAATGTATCTTAGCATAATGTGAAAATGAAACAGGTATGCTGCAGCTTTGTTTCTGTAAGAGCGGAGTTGGAATGAATAAAATTGCTGTTTTTTTATTCATTGTTTATCCTTAATTTGAGGTTAAAATCAAAAGATAACCAGAGGAGTGTTGGATATGAAGGTAGCAATTTTAACTGCATTGAGTGGCATGCTACTTATGGGTACTACGCTGCCAGCATTTGCAGAAACGAATCGTTGGGCAGGTTATACAGGTGTCGATACTCAGCGTTATCATCATCGTCCTTATACTTCGCAGCATCATCCTGCATATCCACAACATCGACCATATTATTCACAGCATCCTCAACCGCAGTACTATCCGCGACATTACCCGCAGCATCACCCACGTCCTGTGCCACAGTGGGGGCAGCCAACTATTCGGAGTGGTATTAATATTCAATACAATGCACCAAGTACAGTGCAATATAACCACCAAAGCTATAGTTGGGTGAATGGTGAACCGAGTACGGCTCATATTGAAAGTTCGACTTATCGGGTCGTGACCAATTGGCAGCATTTAGGCTTGCCTGCACCACCACGTGGTATGTATTGGGTTTTTGAACATGGCCGTTATGTCTTGGTGGCAAATCGTTAGATCATCTTGAGTACTCAACCATAAAGAAAAGCATTTTAGCCAAACGGATGAACTGGTGAATCTTCAAAAATCAGCGCGTCATGGTTTATCCTGACGCGCTTTTTTATAGCAGAAGTTTGAGTGGCTTTGAGTGAATTAAGCAATTTCAGTTTAGGCCAGCTCATCATCTTCTGGGCGTGGCGTCTTGCCCTGTGGTAATGGTTTTTCACTGTGTTTATCTCGAATGACCGATGGATAATTCCACGAGGCAAAACGCACCACCAGAATTGCAAAGGCTAGAATTAGAATTGAACCCGTAATAATCACCAAGTCCATATCTGCCTTATGGTCATGTTGAATATCGGAAATCAGCAGTCGGGTTAGGGCGGTAATGGCAATATAAATCAGAAAGCGTACTGGCATATGATTGGTTTTAAAGTAAATTCCAACCATGGCACCAAGCTCTAAATAAATGAAAAGCAGTAAAATATCATCAATCGTGGCATATTGTTTAACGGTCAGAATGTCGATTACGGTATGACCAGCTGACCAGATCACCATACAGCTAATGATGAACAGGGCAATATAGTGAAAACTTTCTACGGCTAGATTGCCAAGTCGGTCGAGGAGGGTTTCTATTTTTTCTACTTTGGAATGTTGTGCTTTCATTTGCTCCTCCTGATGATGTTGATGAATGATAAAACTCATGCAAAAACTGTGCACAATTACAGGAAAAGCTGCGTAAACATAGTAAAAATAAGAGGTATAAAAAACGCCTGACAATGCAGGCGTTTTTTAGAGGTAATCGAGTTAAGCTTGATTAGTGAAGTAATCTTCGCTGAAGTCCATAATCACTTCTGCACCCGCTTTTACTTTGGTAATGCGTAATGCAAGTTCTGGTAAAACACGTTGTACAAAGTAGAGTGCCAATGACAATTTGTTTTGATAGAACTCGCCATCTTTTTGCTTAGCGGCATTGGCAATGCGCGCGAACATATAAGCAAAGCTGAGCAAACCTACTGCATGCAAATAATCTACTGCTGCTGCATTTGGGAAGTCTACATTTTCTTTGGCTGCATTAAGAATGTATTGAGTAACTGATTCGACTTCGGTCGCTGCATCCAAAGTTGCATCTTTAATGAAGTTCAGGTCTGCATCTAAACCATTGGCAAAATCACGGATTTCTGCAATGTATTCTGCAATAAATTCACCATTGCATTTAATGGTTTTACGACCAATCAAGTCTTGTGATTGTACGCCGTTGGTGCCTTCATAAATTTGGGCAATACGTAAATCACGTACACATTGCTCCATGCCCCATTCGCGGATATAACCATGGCCACCGAAGCACATTTGAGCATCCAAAGTCGCTTGGAATGCGGTATCGGTTAAATAGGCTTTTGCAATTGGGGTGAGCAGGGCAACACGGTTATTGGCTTTCTGCACCGCTTCTGCATCGGTAGAGAATTTAGTGATATCGAGCTGTTGACCTACATAGACTGCAAATGCACGAGATGCTTCGTTATTGGCACGCGCATTTAATAGCATACGACGCACATCACCATGCACCAAAATGCTGTCAGCTGCTTTGTTCGGTGACTTAACGCCTGATGCACTGCGACCCTGAATACGGTCAGTCGCATATTGTGCAGCATTTTGATAGGCAAACTCAGATGCACCTAAGCCTTGAATACCCATAGACAGACGTTCGTAGTTCATCATGACGAACATGGCTGCTAAGCCTTCATTTTCTTTACCCACTAAGTAGCCTTTGGCACCATCAAAGTTCATCACACAAGTTGCAGAGGCTTTGATCCCCATTTTGTGTTCAATTGAACCTGGGCCTACTGGGTTGCGTTCACCTAATGAACCATCTTCATTGACCAAGAATTTCGGTACGATGAATAAAGAAATACCACGTGAACCTGCAGGAGCATCTGGTGTTTTAGCCAAAACCAAGTGAATGATGTTTTCAGCAAGGTCGTGGTCACCACCTGTAATAAAGATTTTGGTACCAGTGATGTTGTAAGTACCATCTGCATTTGGTTCAGCTTTGGTTTTAATAATACCCAAGTCAGTACCTGCATGTGGCTCAGTTAAACACATGGTGCCTGACCATTCACCTGAGTAAATTTTAGGTAAATAGGTTTCTTTTTGCTCTTGTGATGCATAGCTGTTTAAAGCCATACCTGCGCCTACAGACAGCAATGGATACAACATAAATGATGGGTTAGTAGCAAATAGCATTTCATCTGACAAAACAGTCAGCATTTTTGGCATGCCCTGACCGCCCCATTCTTCATCTGCGCCCAAACCAATCCAACCGCCTTCGGCATATTGTTTAAATGCTTCTTTAAAGCCAGCAGGGGTAGTCACTTCACCATTGTTGTACGTTGCGCCTTCTTCATCACCACTACGGTTAATAGGCAGGGTCACGTTTTGGGCAAACTTTGCCATTTCTTCCAAAATTGCTTCGGCCGTTGCAGCATCTAGGTGAGCTAAATTTTCATTGTTTTGCCAGAATTGTTCTGCATTAAAAACATCATTTAAGATGAATTTCATATCGGCAAGAGGAGCATTATAAATTGGCATGTGGTTTCACCTGTTTATTGTTTGAATCTTGATTCGCTGAGTTCAGTGTAATCTACAATTATGAATGTTGTAGGTGGCTCAAACGAAAGAATGCTTTATTTATAAAGAAAAAGGACTGCCAATGCTATGACCGTCCTTTCTCAATTTCTGTACTCAAGAGTACAACATTTTGAATATCTAGTTAAATATTCTCAATATTTAGCTTAGAAAGCAAAGTGTTCAGCATCTAATGCAAGTAAAGGCTCTACACCTGTTGCAATCACATCAACGTGTGAACGAACACGTGGCAAGATTTTTTTGAAGTAGAAACGTGCTGTAGTTACTTTAGCATTGTAGAAGTCGACATCGGTTGTACCTGCAGCTAGTGCTTCTTGTGCAACCAAAGCCATACGAGCCCATAGGTAAGCAAGCGTTACATAACCAGAGAAGTAGAGGTAGTCTACTGCCGCAGCACCAACTTCTTCAGGGTTTTGCATTGCACGCATACCAAGTTGCATGGTCAAGTCGCCCCATTCTTTGTTAAGTGCCGCAAGCGGTTCAACAAATTCTTGCATCGCAGCGTTGTCTTTGTTGGCTTCTGCAAATTTGTGAATAATTTTGGTGAAGTCTTTCAACATTGCACCTTGTGTACCCAATACTTTACGGCCTAACAAGTCAATAGACTGGATTTCAGTTGTACCTTCGTACAAGCAAGAAATACGTGTGTCACGCACAATTTGTTCCATGCCATGCTCAGAAATGAAGCCATGACCACCAAAGACTTGAACACCGTGTTTTGCAGATTCAGAACCTGTTTCAGTTAAGAATGCTTTTGCAATTGGAGTCAGTAAAGACAAGATGTTGTCAGAGAATTTACGCTCTTCTTCAGTTGCACCTTGTTCAACGATGTCTGCATGTTGTGCAAGCAAGTACACCAACGCACGACCACCTTCAGCATACGCTTTTTGAGTTAAAAGCATGTTGCGTACAGCTGGATGCACAATAATTGGGTCTGCTTCTTTTTCAGGCGCTTTTGGGCCAGAAAGTGAACGCATTGCCAAACGGTCTTTGGCATAAGTCAATGCACCTTGGAAAGAACCTTCAGATGCTGCAAGACCTT
Organism: Acinetobacter sp. A3; assembly: GCF_012371415.1. Lineage (NCBI taxonomy): Bacteria > Pseudomonadati > Pseudomonadota > Gammaproteobacteria > Moraxellales > Moraxellaceae > Acinetobacter > Acinetobacter sp. A3. The sequence continues at coordinate 16,532 of NZ_JAAZQW010000008.1, read as the reverse complement.
GTACCGCTGTACCAATACGTGCAGTGTTCATGAACGTGAACATACAGTTTAGACCACGGTTTTCAGGGCCAATCAAGAAACCTTTAGCGTTATCAAAGTTGATGACGCAAGTTGCATTACCATGGATCCCCATTTTGTGTTCGATTGAGCCACAACGTACACCATTACGCTCGCCTACAGAACCATCTGCATTGAGGTTGAACTTAGGTACGATGAACAAAGAAATACCTTTAGTACCTTTAGGTGCGCCTGGTAAGCGTGCCAATACGATGTGTACGATATTCTCTGCCATGTCGTGTTCGCCAGCAGAGATAAAGATTTTCTCGCCAGAGATTGCATAGCTACCGTCTGCTTGTGGCTCAGCTTTGGTACGGATAATACCCAAGTCAGAACCTGCGTGAGATTCGGTTAAGCACATGGTGCCCGTCCACTCACCCGATACTAATTTTGGCAAATAAGCATCTTTTTGTTCTTGTGAACCGTGGTGTTCTAAGGTACGTACCGCACCATGAGAAAGACCAGGGTACATGCCCCATGACCAGTTCGCTGTACCCACCATTTCTGAAATGGTAATACCTAAAGAGTTTGGTAAGCCTTGACCGCCGTATTGTTCTTCTGCAGAAAGCGAAGGGAAGCCCAGTTCGATATATTTTTGATACGCTTCTTTAAAGCCTGTTGGTGTGGTCACCACGCCATCATTCCAAGTACAACCTTCACGGTCGCCCACTTGGTTCAATGGAGATAATTCATTTTCACAGAAATCTGCTGCAGCTTCCAAATATTGGTCAACCAATTCACGGCTTACGTTTTCTTGGAATGCAGGTAATTTTGCATAGTGTTCTTCAGCATTTAATAATTCATGCAAAACGAATTGCATATCACGTAAAGGCGCTTTGTATTGTGGCATATCGGTTTCCTCAATACTGGTTTGACCAGCGTTATATTTTAGATGGATTTCAAAGCATGCCTTCTCAGACATGACCTGTTGGAATGGTTGTAATCGTGCAACATCTTCTAATTCGGTACAAGCATCTAAATAGCATTTCTTAGTGACTGCAAAGTCAAAGATTTTTATCTTGAAATGGCTAAGTTGTTTGAGTGTAAACAGTTTTACTGAGTTTGAAATGACACAAATAGTCAAAAAGCGTAAAGAGACATGTCTGAGTGCAGTGGATAAAAAGATCAATAAAAAGGCGCTCAATGAGCGCCTTTAAAACAGTGTGAATTGACTGGTATGATTGTTTAACGTGATGCAGATTGCTTGATTTTTAAAGGTTGAATAGGCTGATTTGGCTGAAAACGTACTAAACATTGACCATTGAGTTGTTGGTCGCCTAGTTTAACCTGAACTTTTTGACCATGGGTTTTACCTTCACAAGCTGTGCGCATTGCTTGTTGATGAGCTTGACGCTGTGCCAATCGTTGATCGTACTGTTTGGTCATTTCAGCACGTTGTGCATCGGTCAGTACTTCACCACGTTGCGGGCGCTGCATATTGGCATGCATAGCTTGATGCTGTTTCATCATATATTGACGTTGTTGTTTAAACGATTGACGGTCTGGCTGAAAGCGCATAGTACAGGTGCCCGAAACTGTTTTTTCGCCGAGTTTGAGTTGCAGCTTTGTACCTGCTGCCTTATTGTCACATGCTTGTTGCATCTGGCTACGGAAAGCACGGTGTTCTGCGCGCTTCGCACGATACTGTTCACGTTGTTCTGGGCTAAAACGTGAGTCGGCTACAGCATGATGCTTCATCATACGTGTCTGTTGTCGATCCGTTAAGTCATTGCTGGTTTGACAAGCCGTTAAAGCACCCATCCCCAAAACACTCGCCCCAAGTAACGCGATTTTTGTCATCTGTTTCATCTTACATCTCCTTAACTGGAATCCGACTTTGCTTAAGTTAAGATTAAATAATAAAGATGAAGAAACAATGGAGAGTTTTTTGAAGCGCTGTTGGTTACAATGCTCAAAATGAAGAAAAAATTCTGAGACTGTTCTATTGAAAATTCGCCGCATTCCCATCGCCTTACGCCTGTTTTTAACAGTGCTACTGACGACCTTGCTAATCACCACGGTTAGTTTGGGGGTATTGCATGTCAATATGCAGCGTAACTTCAGTAAATACGTGGCCGACGTAGAAATGCAGAAGCTGGATTTGGTCATCCAAAACTTGGCAGAAGTGTATGCGGTGTACCATGACTGGGGCAATGCCATTCAGGCGCAAATTTTACAAATAGAAGGCGAAGCCGCACCCGATGATTATGACCGTTTATCGCGTTGGTGGTTGCGTCGTCAGTATGATATTGCCTTGCAGCAGCGCTATTTTCAGGAACATAGCTTAGCCAATGTAAATCCGAGTGTGGTTGAGCCGGACCCAATGAAGCGTCAAGCCAATGCAGAAGAGTTACGTTGGTTAGAGCTAAATTTACCTTCGCAGTTTCAGCCTTTTGAGGGGTTAGTATTTCCTTTAAGCGCCAATCAAAATGCATTCCGTTCAGATCGTAAAAACGAAGGGCAGAACAATACAACAGACGCTTCGGGTAAAAAACAGTTTATTTCGATGCCTGACCGTTTGGGGTTGAGTTCACGTTTATCTTTATATGATGCGCAGCGTCAGTTTGTTGTGGGTGAGCCTGCGGAAACTCAGATTTCCTATCGTCCAATTATGGTCGGTGAAAAAATCGTGGGCTATTTGGGGTTAAAACCTGTGCTTGAGCAGGAAGATGCGTTAAGTATTAACTTCTTTAGTAAGCAAACTCGTTATTTATTATTGGTTTATGCCTTAAGTATTTTGGCCAGTTTGATTGCTGCCTTATTGTTAGCGACCTATTTTAAAAAGCCAATTCAGCGCTTATTAAATGGTACACGTGAATTGACCAAAGGTCATTATCAGCATCAGGTCACGGTCAAGCGTAATGATGAATTGGGTGATTTATCGACAGAACTGAACCATTTGGCAGTGATTTTAGACCAACATGAAAACTCACGCCGTCAGTGGGTGGCAGATACTTCGCATGAATTGAAAACCCCATTGGCGGTATTGCAGGCACAAATTGAAGCCATGCAAGATGGTATCCGCAAAGCTACGCCAGAGCATTTGGCTGCCATGATGCATCAGGTCAATAGCCTGAAAAAACTGACGCAGGATTTGTCGGACTTGGCGCAAGCTGAAGCCATGCAATTGAAGTGCTATTTTGCAAGCATTGATCCTTGGCAAGTGATTGAACAGGAAATTGAAAGCTTTAAGCCGAAATTTGAGCAGGCGCAATTGGACTTGATCGTGTCTGGCGAAGGCACGCAATTACAATTAGATATAGACCGTTTTAAACAAATTATGCTCAACTTATTGAGTAACAGTATTCGCTATACCGAAGCAGGTGGGCAGGTGCATATTCACACCAGTCAAAGCGCAACCGAGTGGACCGTGTATGTAGATGACAGCCCGTTTGGCCTAAGTGATGAACAATTGGCGCGTTTGGGTGAACGTTTTTATCGTGCCGATGATTCACGCACTCGGGCGACAGGTGGTACAGGTTTAGGTTTGGCCTTATCGGTCAAAATTGCCAAAGCATTAGGCGGAGAGTTAAGTTTTGCTCATTCACCGTTGGGTGGTTTACGCTGCAAATTAAGTTTTCCAAAAATCAAATCTTAATGGACTTTAAGGAATCGTGCATGAAACATATCTTACTGGTTGAAGATGAAATTGAACTGGCCCAATTGGTACGAGATTATTTAGAAGCTGCTGGTTTTGAAGTCAGTATGTTTCATGATGGGCAAGAAGCTTATGACAGCTTTTTGCAGCGTAAACCAAGCCTGATGATTTTGGATTTGATGGTACCACACATGGACGGCCTGACCATTTGCCGCAAAGTACGTGAACAGTCCGATGTGCCAATTATTATGGTCACCGCCCGAACAGAAGAAATAGATCGGGTGTTGGGTTTAAACATGGGGGCAGACGATTATGTTTGTAAGCCTTTTAGTCCAAAAGAATTGGTCGCGCGCGTGCAAGCGGTTTTGCGTCGCTTAGAACGCAAAGTTGAGCCTGAAAGCAATGATTTATTCCGCATGGATAAAGCGCAGCAGCGTATTTGGTATCAGCAAAAAACCTTGAATTTGACCCCGACCGAATTTCGTTTATTGGAATTGTTTTTAGAGCATGTGGGGCAGGTGTATTCAAGAGCGCAATTGCTAGATCATATTAACCCTGACAGTTTTGAAGTGGCTGACCGTGTGATTGATAGCCACATTAAAAACTTACGCCGTAAAATTTCTGACGCTGCCGAAACAGGTAATCGGCATGAATGGATTCAAGCAGTGTATGGTGTAGGCTATCGCTTTGAGTATCCAGAAGAGTAAGTCTCAGGTATAGAAAAAGCGAATCTTGGAAGATTCGCTTTTGTTTTCTTAGTTAGATATTATGTTGAAAAAGTGCAGAGCAAATAGCTTTAAAAAATTTTTATTGACTCAAGTTGCACTACGCAAAAGCTCAATCCGTTGTCTTTCTACTTTCTTTAATTTTGCGACTACCAGCTCATAAGAATTTAAGACCAAATCTTGCACCAGTTGTGCATCTAAGTCCTCATCTGCAAAAATTGAAATCCAGTGCTGTTTGTTCATGTGCCAACCTGTTCGGATATACGGATAAAAATCGCGTAGCATGGCACCATGTTCAGGCTGCACTTTTAGATTGATGATGGCATGACCATTTAAATACAAACTCAGCATAAACACTTTATCAACCACCTTATGCACCAAACAGCCATCGCCAAAAGGTTCGCTTAAGCTCACTTCAGGTAATTTTTCTGCGGTATTGGCAGCAAGTTGATGCAGTGATTTCTGTGTTTGTGCCATTCATCTTTACCTTAAAAGTTTATCCTGTGGATAACCACATCTTTATCCACAGAAAATGTGTATAACTTTGCTGGAGTTTTAAACGTCCTATTGCTTAAAAATAGCACTAAGATGAGCAGCTCACCATCACTTCGGGTACATCACTTGGCAAGGGTGCTAAATCTTCAGGCTGTTCTAACTCAGGCTGTTTGCTATACGGTTGGCTGAGCAAGGTAAATAAACGCTCAACTTCTGAAAAATCATCGCGTTCTGCCTGCTCAATTGCCTTTTGTGCCATGTGATTGCGTAAAATATAGTGCGGGTTGGCCTGTTGCATGGCGGCATCTAAAGCATCAGTATCTTGATGTTCACGAATCTGTAAATACTGTGCCAAAAAGCTTTCCCACTGACGACGATCTAAACAATCATCCAATATTTCTGTGTATTGTTTATTTTGTAGGCGGATAAAACTTTGGGTGTAATCCAGTTGCTCACTTTGCAAAATGCGTAAGAAATTGGTTGCACAGTCAAAACTGTCTTTATGGAAGCTTGGCAGCCCCATTTTTTCACACAAGCCGAGTTTGTAATGTTCTAAAAAAGTTGGTTCAAAATGTTCTAAACATGCTGCCAGTGCTTGTTTCCAGTGTTCTTTTTGATCTTGGTTTTGCTCAAGCGGAATTAAATTATTCAGCCAAACCCATAAGTTCCAGTGCGCTACGCTCGGTTGTTGTTGGTAGGTATAGCGCCCTTGGTAGTCCGAATGGTTATTGATCCAGTTCGGGCGAAAATGCTCCATAAAACCATAAGGGCCAAAATCTAAAGTAGAGCCAGTAATATTTAAATTATCGGTATTCATCACGCCGTGCGCAAAACCGACCAATTGCCATTTCGCAATCATCACTGCTGTGCGCTGAATGACTTGGGTGGCAAAGGCGAGTACAGGCTGTTCGGCAGTCAAGCATTCAGGGTAATGCCATTCAATACATTTTTGCACAAATTCAGGTAGTAGTTCGGGTTGATACTGATTGATCCATTCAAAATGACCTAAACGAATATGACAGTCAGAGGTGCGTAATAACATGGCGCCAAGCTCTAGTTTTTCACGTTGTACGCCTTGTGTAGATGAAGTGAATCCCACCGCATTGCTCGAAGGTACACCAAGTGCATTGAGTGCATGCCCCGCCAAATATTCACGAATCACAGAACGCAAAACCGCACGGCCATCGCCCATACGTGAATAAGGCGTTGAGCCAGCACCTTTTAAATGTAGGTCAATGGTACGCTGTTGCGTGTCCAGCACTTGTGCAATCAGTAAGCCTCGTCCATCTCCCAATTGACCTGCCCATTGCCCAAATTGATGCCCTGCATACACCATTGCCAAAGGTGGAAATTCCTGAAACGTGATTTGGCCGCTGCAAATTTCTACCCAGTGCTGCTGTTCCTCGCTACTCCATTGCAGCGCTTTTGCCAATGCTGCATTAAAGTGTCCAGCTTTAGCGCCTTTTAAGGGTAGGGGCTGCTGTTGATGATAAAGGCGAGCGGGCAGTGTGGGATAACGTGGATTAAATTGCATAGTGGGGGAGCATTTGGCACAAAGTGAGGTTCACTATAGCAAACTTGGACTTTAAAAACTGTAGTCTAAAAATGCATAAAGCCCTGAACAGGTCAGGGCTTTAGCGGAGTATCATAGCACAGTTCTTATTGTGATACTGGATTTTTTTTCAAGTTACGCATTAGCAAATTCAAGGTTTCACGATGGTGTGAAAGACGCTGCTCAACCAACTGGAATTCAACTTTGAGTTTGTCATCCATTTGGTGGATTTTTTCAGCCATTGACGCTTTTTTCGCTTGAATTTCTTGCTCTTTTAATTTTGCCCAATCATTTAAAGTTTGGGTAAATGCATCATATTCTTGCGCAATACGGCTTTTCACTTGCACAATATCATCATTCACATTGTGACCATAAACTGCCAAGTCTTGCTCTGCGTATTTAAAGCGCATTGCTAACTCTGCTTTTTTAATATTAAAGCTTGGAATACGACGTAAATTTTTAGCCAAACCTAACTTAGAGCATGTCCAAATTAACCATTTAGTTGGGTCATATTGCCACCATTTTACGCCATTACGATAATCGTATTGGAAAATATGGTGATAGTTATGATAACCCTCGCCCCAAGTAGCAATGGCTAACCAGAAGTTGTCACGCGCAGTGTTTTCGTCAGTGTATGGACGTGAACCCCACATGTGGCACAGCGAGTTAATAAAGAAAGTGACATGGTGGCTTAAAATCAGACGCATTAAACCGCCCAATAGCAACACACCCCACATATCGCCAACAGCCCAGCCAATTGGCACTAAAATGCCAACATGCACTGCAATTACCATTGGCACGTAATATTTGTGCTGGAACATCACCAATTTGTCATTTAACAAATCTGGCGCATTTTTAAAGTTTGGCTCTGCGGCAGGGTAGTCACGTAACATCCAGCCCATGTGCGCAAACCAAAAACCATTGTTGATTGAATACGGGTCTTTTTCGACATCATCAACATGGCGGTGATGGGTACGGTGACCAGAACCCCAGAACAAAATGCTGTTCTGAACGGCAAAAGTACCCATAATCATCAAAAGAATTTTTAAAGGAAGCGTAGCTTCGTAGGCACGGTGTGCCCATAAACGGTGATAACCTGCTGTAATACCCAAGCTACTTACGCCAAGTAATACAAACATACTGATCCAAGCGGCTAAGCTAAAATCATGGTGATAGGCATACCAAGGAATTGCAATCACGGCAACAATAGGTAAGAAAACCAGTGCAAAGATGGCAATCCAGTTGATTGGGGCTTTGGGTAAGGGAGCATTCATCTCCAACAGCACTCCTAGAACCTTTGGGAGGTATAAGTAGACGCTTAATCCGTTATAAAATCATGATCTGCCCGAAGGAAATGATCATAGTATTAAAGTTTATAGGGATTAATTTTTTCGCATATTAGCATGAGCGTATTCACGATCACAGCATTATTGTACAGTTGTATTGTACTGGGTGGTAACAGAATATAATGGTATTTGTAGGTTTTTACGAAAATGTGCGGTATGACAGCCAAACCTGCACAGAAAATCAGTTATTTAAACATATATATGCGCTTAGTCTGCACTTTACAAGTGTTGCATCATCAGTTTTGGATAATCGGTAATTAGACCCTGAACACCCAAATCTTTAAGTTGTTTGGCGCGTTCAATTTGATTGACTGTCCAAACACTAATATTCAGTTTGGCCTGTTGTGTGGCTTGAATGAGGGCATCGGTGGCGAGTTCGTTCATCCAGCCAATTTGGCAACAACCTAATGCTAAAGCTTGATCAATGGCTTGGTATTGCAAATCATCTTCTACCAACAAACCACGTTTAAAGCGTGATTTTTGTTGTTGCAATGCCCAATGAATTTTAGGATCAAAACTGGTAATGATGGCGTTGTGTTCAAAGCCCTGTAAATGTTGCTCTAGGCTTTGGGTGATTTTTTCGGCATCGGCATGTGAGATGACTGCTTTAACCTCAACCTCAATATGATCAAAATTTTGAATAATGGTCATGGTTTGATTAAGTAGGGGCGTGGTTTCAACTTTATTCCAGTCTGACCAGGTCACAGCATGATTATAGTGTGCAAGATCTTGATGATTACATTCATATAAATGCTTTTGCAAACCTGTGGTTCGCACAAAGTCATCATCATGCATGATGATTAGGGCATTGTCTTTGAGCTGACGCACATCAAACTCAACGGCGCGAATGCCGATGTCTTGAATGTATTGAAAACCACCTAGGGTATTTTCAGGGGCTTCGCCACGTGCACCACGATGACCAATTATGCGCATAGACTGCCCATAAATTGAGAAGTTGATTTCATTGTATGCGTGCTATGTGACAAAAAGATGATAAGGCTTATTGTCGTCAGATGCACTGTAAAATCAAGATACATCTGACGCGTATTTTTAGATTTAGAATCAAGAAATAATTCTAGTTTTCGATGCTGTCATTGATATTTTTTTGCCACAGCACTTCTGAACCGCCCTCGCTGCGTTGCAAGGTGCGCGATGCTACAAATAGCCAGTCTGATAAACGGTTCAGCAGTTGTAGCGACGCTGCCTGAATATTCTGGTCGCGAGAGTGGACTGACATCACGCTACGTTCTGCCCGGCGGCAGACTGCGCGCGCCTGATGGGCAAAGCTGCAGACTAAAGTGCCAGCAGGCAGAATAAAGTCTTTGAGCATTGGCAAGGCTTCATTCATACGGTCGATATCATTTTCTAAAAAATCAATCGACACAGGTTGTACCAGATTAAAACCCGGAATACATACTTCACCACCGAGATCAAATAACCAGTGTTGAATCAGGCTTAAAGATTTGTCCCAAGTGGCTTTATCTTCAATCGTGCTTGCTGAAATCTGTGCACGTAGTACACCAATCACGGCATTGAGTTCATCCACATCACCGAGCGCATCAATACGTAAATCGTCTTTGGCAACGCGAGAACCATCACCAAGCCCTGTGGTACCTGAATCGCCTGTGCGGGTGTAAATTTTACTTAAACGGTGACCCATGAGAGTTCCTTAAATTATTGGATGCTGTAAATAAAAAGAATCATGCCATAGGCATGACATGATTCTCAAAAGTATTTCTAAAAAGGCTGAACTTAGTATTTAAAGGTCACGCCGGCAGAAGCGAGACGGCCACCGTTGATGTAGTAGGTATTTGAACCGTTATAGGCTGTTTTAAACTTTACATCACCCATATTTTCGATATTAGTAAATAGTTTGATGTTTGGATTAACATTCCAATAAGCATTGAAATCAACTGTTGCGTAACCAGGTAAATTTGTTAAAGGATCATTTTCATCATCTGCAAAGTCTTTAGCTTTTGATTTTGCAATAATTGATGTACTTAAACCATATACATCATTTTGAATACCAGCGGATACAGTTAAGGAATGACGTGGACGACGCAATAAATCGTCGTTTGTTTGTTCATCTTTAGATTTTGCATACTGATAATTCGTACTGATGAAGTAATCTTCTAGCTTCCATTTTGCATAAAGTTCTGCACCTAAAATTGATGCTTGGTCTATGTTTATGTTTTTCCAGTCAGAAGATGACCAAGAAGGGCAATTTGAAATGCATTTTGATGTAATCAAATTATCAATTTCTGTATAGAAGGTAGAAGCTCCAACTAAAATATTGAATGGTAGTTTTTGGTCAATACCAATTTCATAAGAAATGCTTTCTTCAGGTTTTAAATCAGGGTTTCCACCCCAATTTGCATATAGGTCATTTAAAGTTGGTGCTTTGAATGCTGTCCCGATATTGGTATATACACTTGTGATTGGAGAAAAATCATAACGTACAGCACCTTGAGCAACTGTATGTGTCCCAAATTTCTCGTTATCTTCCACACGTAAACCAACTTGGGTATGTAGCTTGTCGGTATTTAATTGGTGTTGAATATAATAGCCAGCAGAATCAATTTCTTCATTCAGCGCAGAGGTTTTTGCTTCTAATTTGCGTTGTGTTGTACCTAATAAAATATTCTGTGAATTAGTAAAACTCCATTTACCAAAAACTTCTGCTTCTTGAGAAATACTGTGAATATAAGAAGGAGAAACTAAATAATCTGCCTCGTCTTTAAATTGAGATAAGCGAGCATTAAGTTCAAATTGGTCTACAAGTTTTACACTACCTTTTAGGTTTACAATTTCATTTTTGAAATCTGTAACTTCAAGCGCACCATATTTATTAAATTCGTTTAGTCCTTCATTTGTACTGTAATCGATAGATGCAGAATAATTGTCTTTCTCAACACCAAGCTTTGCACTATATCCTTTTTGATCATAAGAATAATTACGCTTTTGATTATTTAAGATCGGTGTTCCGTCAGATTCTAAGCGTTGACCTCGAATTTGAGCGTAAACACCATTTTCTGCAAAGTCAGCACCAATTGATGATTTGTATGTTTTATTTTCACCAATCTCACCTGTAACAAATGCACCTGATTTTTGAGGTGTTTTAGAAATAATATGGACAACACCACCAATTGCATCAGTTCCGTAAAGAACCGATGCAGGACCTTTAAGTACCTCGATTTGTTCAATATCTGTAGTGTCTATAAAAGGCAAAGATGCTGCACTTGATGTTGCTGTATTTAAACGAACACCATCACGCATTACTAACGTATGGTCAGATTCAGTTCCACGTAAAAAAATAGAAGCTTGCTGCCCGAATCCACCAGATTGCACCATATTAATTGAAGCATCATTTTTCAAAATGTGAGGGAATGATGTAATTGATGATTGATCTAAAATTTTAGGTTCAATAATTGAAATACGCGCAGGCACATTTTCAATGTTTTCTTCAGAACGTGTCGCGGTAACGACTAAAGTGTCTAAAGATGCATTGACAACATTAGAACTGTCTTGTGCAGATACAGACGTAGAGAAACCCATTGCAAGCGCAATTGCGCCCACTAAAGCAGTAGGCTGAAAAAGAGTAGACATGACTTTGCTCCATACATTCACCCCACGTGAATGATTGAGTTAAGGGCACAACAAGCAGGTCTCCGGACTTCAATGTGCCAAGCATCTTTTAATCAATGATTGCTTCGCTGTATATCCACCTTCCCATATTGTTCATACAGTGGTGTAAATCATAAGATTTAAATTGATATACGTTTCATGGTTACCGTTGCGGGGGCAGTGTTGGACTTTCACCAACTTCCCTAAAGCTCAAAGCTAGAACTCGTTGCATTTGCGCGAAGTATAAAGTCTGTTCAGCATTTAAACAACGGAAATGTAGAATAATCCGCCTGAACTTCACTCAACCTCTGAAAATTGCATTACAATGATTTGCCCCAATATCTGATCAAAATGTGATGGATGAATACAAAGAACCATCCTCTATTTTAGATTGGAAAAATGAAGACAGAATTAGAGTCCAAAAAGATGCGTACCCGTACCAAAATTTGCGGAATCACGCGAATTCAAGATATAAACAGTGTTGTGCATGCGGGTGCAGATGCGATTGGCTTGGTGTTTTATCCACCGAGTCCTCGTAATGTCAGCATTGCAGAAGCAGAAAATCTTGTGCAACACATACCCGCTTATGTGCAAGTAGTTGGCTTGTTTGTAAATGCCAGTGCAGATGACATAGCCGCAGTACTAAAACAAGTGTCTTTAGACATTCTGCAATTTCATGGTGATGAAACACCGTTACAATGTCAGCAGATTGCTCAGCAAGTCGGACGCAGATGGTACAAAGCCATACAGGTTAAACCCGATTTAAATGTGTTGGATGCGATAAAAAGCTATCAACAAGCAGGTGCAAGCGCAGTATTATTAGATGCGTGGCATCCTGAGCTGAAAGGTGGAACAGGACACAGTTTTGACTGGTCAAAATTCCCCAAACTCGATATTCCTTTAATATTGGCGGGTGGTTTAAACCCTGCCAATATTGAAGATGCAATTCAGACCACCCAAGCCTATGCCGTTGATGTTAGTGGCGGGGTAGAGTCTGCAAAAGGTATTAAAGACCAACAACTCATAGAACACTTCATGCAAGGAGTCCAACGTGGATCAGCAAAGTACAAATCACAATAATCCAGTGATTGACTATACCCAGTTCCCAGATGCAAAAGGGCATTTTGGGATCCATGGCGGACGTTTTGTGTCAGAAACGCTGATGGCGGCTTTACAAGACTTAGAAAAATTGTATTTCCGCATGAAAGATGATCCGCAGTTTTTGGCAGAATTCGACCGCGATCTCGCCTACTATGTAGGTCGTCCTAGTCCTTTGTATTATGCTGAGCGATGGTCTAAAGAGTTAGGTGGTGCGCAAATTTACTTAAAGCGTGAAGACCTGAACCATACAGGCTCACATAAAGTGAATAACACCATTGGTCAGGCATTACTGGCAAAGTTGTCTGGTAAAAAACGCATTATTGCCGAAACAGGCGCTGGTCAGCATGGTGTGGCAACCGCAACGATTGCAGCCCGCTTAGGTTTAGAGTGCGTAGTGTTCATGGGTGCAGAAGACGTCAAACGTCAGGCCATGAACGTGTACCGCATGCGCTTACTCGGGGCAACTGTTGTACCTGTAGAAAGTGGCTCTAAAACCTTAAAAGATGCCATGAACGAAGCTATGCGTGACTGGGTGACCAATGTCGATTCAACGTATTATGTGATTGGTACTGTCGCAGGCCCACATCCGTATCCACAATTGGTACGTGATTTCCAATCTATTATTGGTCGTGAAGCACGTCGTCAAATTCAAGAGCAGGCAGGTCGTTTACCTGACGCACTTGTGGCTTGTGTTGGTGGTGGTTCTAATGCGATGGGCTTGTTCTATCCATTCTTGAATGATGCCGAAGTGAAAATGTACGGTGTTGAGGCTGCGGGCTTGGGCATTGAAACAGGCAAACACTCTGCGCCATTGAATGCAGGACACGTAGGCGTATTGCACGGTAACCGTACTTATTTAATGTCGGATGCGCAAGGTCAGATTATTGAAACCCATTCTATTTCTGCAGGTCTAGATTACCCAGGTGTAGGGCCAGAGCATAGCTTCTTAAAAGATATGCACCGTGTCGATTATGTGCCAATCAATGACCAAGAAGCTTTGCAAGGTTTCCGTGACCTAACCCGTATTGAAGGGATCATTCCTGCATTGGAAAGTTCACATGCGATGGCGTATGTCACCAAGCTTGCGCCAACTATGGATAAAGACCAAATCATTATTGCGACCGTTTCAGGTCGTGGTGATAAAGACTTAATGACTGTTGCACGTTTAGATGGCGTAGAAATGGTAGATATGTAAATTGCCACATGCTCGAAATAGAGCAGGCTAGATTTTCAATTCCTTAATCGTGCTGAAGCAATTCGGCACGATTTTTTAATTGGTTCATTTAAAAATTCTCGCTACTTTAAAACCATTAAAGCTAAAAATTATGTAGGGGACGGGTATGCCAAGTTTATTCATCGTCATGTTGGGTGGGCGTCATGCACGGGCGAACACAGAAGTGCATGATGTGGTACTTGCAGTGGGTGATGCTTTAGAAGAAACCTTTTCTCAACTCAAGCAGGCCTGGTTTGCAGAACCCAACGGTTTACATATTGATGCGTGGGCGCAAATCAACGGTGTAGAGTTTGAAGGCAAATCCTATTATTTAAAATTCACAGATGCACAGCCGAATCAATCTGAAAATCGCTTGTATTTAATTAATTTGGGTGGCTATGATCCGCGTGAATTTGGAGAATTGCATCGTTATGTGTTGGTGGTAGCACAAAATCCAATGGTGGCAAAGCAACGTGGAAAAGCTTATTTTGCCCAGCACTGGCAAAAACAGCACACCGATCGGGTTTTAGAGGTAGATGATTGTTTGGCAATTGATCAGGTGCACGGTCGCTATGTGCAACTGGTTGAAGGTTCATTTTCAGCTAATCGCTGGGAAAATACGTATCTGACTTTGGATTCAGATGTTTAAATCTTCTTAGATTAGCTTTTACTTTAAAATAGATTGTCTTTTATGGGCAGTTTTAGCTACTGCCACCACTCACGTTGAGTCACTAATGTTGAACTCGCGAGCGAAGTCTGATGAATGTACTTACAAGCATTGTTGATTTTATAGTCACTTGAGTGGCGAAAAAAGAAAACAATCTATGTTTTTATAAGTTTTTCAACAAAATCATAAGCTGCGGGTTTTTTGTACATGCATTTGTAGGCATAATACGACCAAAGATGAATTGTTTTAGACAATAGGGAATGTCTTCAATGGATTTAATTCAGGCGAATGGACAACCGCATTATGGACGTTTTAGTGAACTTCCCAAAAAGATTGATTACCAAGCCTACCAATACAAAACACCGTATGGTGAAGTACTGTCGGGTTGGCGTAAGCGATTAAAATATAAAAAGTTTAAATTTTGTAGCATTCAACATGAGCACTATACCATTGGTTTAGCCATTGCAGATATTGCATGGGCAGGTCATGGTTTTGTCTATATTTATAATCACATGACGGGTGAAGTGCAGGAATGGAATGCGATTAATTTTTTATCCCGCAATACCGTGTTGGATGAACAGCCTTTATTCAATCAAAGTTATTTTGATAAATCTCCATTTCAAATTGAAATTCAACATGCCAATGGTGTGCGCTATATCCGTGTGACCAAATATGGCGAAATTAAACTCAGTGCTCGTATTTTTTGTGCAGGTACAGACCCATTAAGTATGTGTAGCCCGACAGGCATTAATGGTTGGACCTATACCCAAAAATTGACCACGTTGGGTTGTGAAGGGTATTTTGTCAATAAAACAGGACAAACCATTCAATTCCATGAACGGACTTTTGCCTCACTGGATGATACCTGTGGTTTTTTGCGTCCTGAAACAGCATGGTTTTGGTTATCGTGTAATTTTTGGGATACCGAAAACCGCCGTGTGGGGCTGAATTTGGCTTCTGGTGTGAATGAAAGTTTTGGCAATGAAAACTGTTTGTGGATCAATGGTTTGCTGTATCCCTTAACAGATGTGCTGTTCCAACATGAAGATGAAGATTTGTGGAGTATTCGCTCATTGGATCATCAGCTGAATTTAACCGTCAGCACAGGTTGGCGCCGTTATGAAAATCTGAATTTGCGTTTGGTGGGCAGCCAGTTCAGCCAATGGCAAGCTAAAATTAGCGGTACGATTCAGCAAGGCGATACCGAGATTATTTTGCTGAATGAATATTGTTATTCCTAAGTAGAAATGTCCTACCTAATAACCAAATAGAAATGTCCTATATGGACAATTCCAAGTCAAGCACAGGATTTAGATTTCGTTCTTTGATTGCTATTTTCTGTGCACGTCTGCTTGGCATCTTTTGAGAACGATTGCGTTTGTTTTGTTGTTCCAGTTCTTCATGCTGTTGTTGGATATGATTCAGAACAGCACCCAACCGTTTATTCTCAACAATCTCTCGCTGATTCAGCTGACTTAATTTATCGAAGAGGCTGTAATTGATCTTTCGGCCATCATGCATGAGGGCTACAGTACCATCCGGGTATTCCAGGAACTCAAGATACTTACCGATCAACCTTTGATTTTCTTCGGTGTTTTCCAGGAGATATACGCATTTATCATAAGTAATCGTCAGGCTATTCGTGACTCTGCGGGGTTCACGCCAAGTAAAAATATCATCTAATTCTTCGGCTGTTTCAGTGATAGGCCGATGTAGATCCTTAGGATTAAAAGCCATCTTGGCGAACTTCTGATTGAACTGCTCAATGAAGCAGGGTAGCCAGGCATTAGCTTGCTCAATCGAGCTGATACCTTCCAGACGCATCTCCTTGATCAGACGGTCCTGAAGGGTTCTGTTGGCACGTTCCACACGGCCTTTGGCCTGTGGTGAATTGGCGAAGATGATATCGATATTCAGGGTACTGAGTACGCGTCCAAACTGGGTAATCTTGGTGTCTTTCTTGCTGCTTTGATTCACCCTGAAGACTGAATGTTTGTCGCTGTAAAATGCCAACGGCTTACCATGCTGCTCAACATACAAGCGTGTTGAAATCATATAATCAAAGGCTGATTCTGATTCACAGAAGCGTAAATGCTGCAATTTTCCTGTAGCATCATCGATAAACACCAGCAGACAGCATTTAGCAGCGCGTCC